>JANOZG010000041.1:0-4227 GCA_031429275.1 Planctomycetota bacterium | reverse complement strand
TGACCAATCGCTTTGTCAAATTCTCCCGCAGCATAAGCGGTTTCACCAAGTCGAAACGTCGCTTCTTCGGCCAACGGACTCTTTGCAAAATCTCGTTTCAGTTGTTCCAGCTTCGCATTTGAATCGGCAATACGATCCATGCGACGCAGAGCATCAGACAGCGCGAGCAGAGTCTGGTCCGATTGAGGACGATCCGGTTTGGCGGCCAGCGACTGATCAAATGCGGCAGCCGCTTTGTCGTATTGTTTCTCTGCGGCATGGCAACGGCCAATGATCGCAAGTGCCTCACTCTTCAAGCTTGGGTCCTTCAGGCTCCCAAGTGTGGCTTCAAGTTCCTTCAGAGCGTCCGGGTTTCGACCTGCCAATTGCATGGCCAGTCCCAGCCGCACACGAGCCTGTGAAGCATTTGCATGCTGCGGAGCCCGTGTTAAGAAGTCGCGATAAGTTTTTTCCGCTTCGGCGTATTCACGCAGCAAGAGTCTTGCTTCGGCTCCAATGAACAAAACGTCCGGTAGCAACGGATCATTAGGAAACTTCGCGGCAAACGTATCTGAATTTTTTTTTGCTGTCGCATGATTTTCAAGCTCCAACGCCGTCAGTGAAGACATGTACTGGGCCTGCGATGCCAGTTCGTCCTGCGGATATTTTTGAGAGAACTCAGCGTACAACGGGACAGTTTCCGCTCGGCGATCAGGCATTTCATACAAAGCATCGATACGAGCCAGCGTCAGTTGCGACAACGCAGGACTGTTACCATGCTTTGCGATCGCCGCGTCGAGAACTTTCAATGCTTCCTGTGGATTTCTTTCCTTCAGCAACGCGCGGCCGATCCATTGGCTGGCTTCGGCTGCTTCGGGCACATCACGTTTGGCGACGTTCTCCAGACCGGACCGTGCGAAAGCGTATTTGCCAACCAGGTAATAGCACTTCGCACCAGCGAGGACTGACGTGTCGTAGTGCTTCGAACTCGTAAATGTTCGGGGCACATTCCAGTAAAGTGCTCCCGCTTCTTCGTATTTTTTCTGTTCGTAAAGGCAGCGAGCGTGGCGAAGCATCGCGGTATCTGCCAGCGGGAATTCCTTGACGCTGCTGACCTGAGCAAACAGCCCCTGCGCTTGATCAAATTTGCCTCCGTTGAACAGCAACTCCGCGTGACGCATCTTGACTTCTGTCAGCAGAGCATGCTTTGGAAACTTGGATTCAAAAGTCTTGAACGTCGCCAGCGCCTCGTCAGTTTTCTTTGAAGTCTCCTGGCAGATCCCAAGAGCATAGATTGCATCCGGAAGAAGTTCGTCGCTGCTATAATTCGCAACCAATGCGGCGTAGCTGGCTGCTGCATCGTCCAGCTTGTTTTGCTGATACTGGCTCTCGCCGCGATAATAGATCGCTCGCCCCGCATAAGGGCTCTTTGGAAATTCCGCAGGCAGGCGAGCAAATGTGGCTTCGGCTTTTGCGTAGTCTTCGGGCTTCTTCGATTCCTGTGCCAGCGTGTACCATGCAGTCCCAAGATTCAAAATCGTCTGATCCAGCAGCTCGAATTTGGGATACTTCTGAATAACGGATTCGAATGTCGCTGCTGCGGCCGGAAACTGTTTGGCCTGAAGCTGACACGTTCCCAGATAGTGCGTTGCTTTATCAACGCGTGTGTCAGCCGGAAATTTAGTAAGGAATGTTTTCCATTCGTCTATGGCAGAGTCGTACAGTTTCTGATTCTGGAAGCCAACGGCAACGGCGAATTGCCGAGTCCCCGGTTCCGTGTCTTCGCCGCGAACTTCAACAAGCCCCGGGCGAAGCAAAAGCAGCACAAAGACCGAAGAAACTTGCGCAAGAGCCCGCAATCCAAACTTACCCATGACATGAAGCCCAAAGCCAACTGAAACTGCTGCATGCAATCTTCTGCCACAAACCCCGGCGTCCTGCCATTCCGCGTCGCGATGATACGAACGCGGTCTGGCAAAGTCAAAGGCGAGCAACTTTGGCGCGACGTCAGTTTACTCCAGGTCGTACATTTCATCACGCTTCAGTGGAGTGTCGAGACTACCCCCGGAAACGAAACCCATGCGCTTCTTTTCCATAAGTTTCACTTGATCAGCAGACAAGAAGTTGTCGCCCGGAACTTCTACGTGCGTCGCATAAGAAACACTTTCCACGTGGCCGTCAAGAAACGCAACGTTCGCCGCATCCAGATGTCGGAAGTGCACTGTTGGATAGTTCAGGCTCGGCGGATCGAGAATCCAGTTCTCTTCGAAGCTGTATGAATAGGGAGGGACAAATGTCGCCAGTTTTACCGCTGCGCTGTCTGCAAACACGACCGTTCGTCCGGATTCAGCCACGTCGCGAAATCGGCGACACAGCGGCTTCGCACTGTGTTGCGCATCATATGTCGGCGGCAACCATTCAATTCCTGCCGCTCGAGACAGATAGTACCCGTTGTAACCAAAGCCAGTGGCCGGTTTGCCAAAGCGCACAGCATCCATCTGTTCCGCTCCAAAGTTCGGGCACTGAAAGGATGCGTAGTTCGTCTCCATAAAGGGACTTAAGGCACCCGTGGAAAAGTCCAGTTGCTTCGTTGGATCCGGCTCATTGTAGTTCACGGTACCGAACCAATAGCGTGCCGTTCCGGGACTGCCCGAGAACGTTTGCTGGTAGGTCAGGTTTTGCTGATCTTCAACGACATAAGGCACGAATTGCTCCTGATAAATGTCGGCGTAGTTGTGCATCGCCAGCACCAGCTGTTTCAGGCTGTTTTTGCATTGCGTGCGACGAGCCGCTTCGCGAGCTTGTTGCACGGCGGGCAACAGCAGTGATATCAGAATTGCGATGATCGCAATCACGACAAGCAATTCGATGAGCGTAAAACCGCGCGGGCGGCGACGACGAAAATCAATTCCAGCCACGATACAAAACTCCAAAAGATGCAAGAGTTGCAGTCGGAGTTCCCGGCCGAAAGGCAAATAGGTTGAATAAAGTTGTCAGCTGAAAAACGGTTTCAGAAATCGATCGCCAACAGGCCTGCAGAGTGCTTCGCACTTTCGGTTTCAGACACCTTTTTAACACTCGATTATTCAACATTGCTGTTCATGCCGACAACACCTTTCCGCGAAGGGGGCGTCTGCAATCTGTTCAGGCAGGTCTTCTGGCTTTCGGATCGTCCCAACCCTGCCCCTTCCCATGAACTTTGAAAAAGGCATGTTTCAAAGATTTCACAGTGGATCGTTGCAGGATGAGTCCCCGATTACAGCGGCGGGACCGCGACGGAATTCTGACTCTGAATCAGGCACCGTCTTCCCTTTTCACTCGCACCCGTGTTGATTGACATCAAATTCGACACCTCACAACACCCACGAGCACCTCAACAGCGTTGTTTGCACACATGCGCAATCAACACCACGTACTCTAATCACCGACAATCTGAAAGCAACAGCAGTTTGCCACGTTGATTCACTTTCCCGTGACTCTAGAATCCGCCGCTTGGATTATGCGTGACGCGGGCTGCATTAAGGCGAGCGTGGGACGTTAGTCCCCTGATCATGTTTTGCTCCGCGTAACTTATCAGGGGATTGACATCCCCAGCTCGCCTAGTGTTGATTTCTTTCGCAAATCTACATCTCGTTTCATCCAGAGTCGCAATTTTGGAAGCTGCGGCCACGGGTTACACGATGATATCAATAGACCATATTCGCTGTTGGCTCACAAACATAAAACCAATAACATCGGAACAAACATGGACGAAGCGATTCGCAAAGCGAAAGTGCTGATTGAAGCTCTCGGCTGGATTCAGCGATTTCGAGGGAAGTTTGTCGTCGTGAAAATCGGCGGCAGTACTCTGGACGACGTCGCAGCCGTTGACAGCCTTCTGACCGATGTTGTTTTTATGGCGACTGTGGGAATGAAGCCCGTTATCGTCCACGGCGGCGGAAAAGCCATCAGCGCTGCGATGACCGCTGCTGGGATTGAAGCAAAATTCGTCGCAGGACGACGCTACACCGATCCGAAGACATTGCAGATTGCTTCGCGAGTTCTCGCTGAGGAAATCTGCCAGTCAATTGTCGATCGATTGAATCGCAACGGCGGTCGCTCTACCGGCTTGCACTACAAGTCCGAGAACGTGCTCACGGCCGAAAGATTGACACTCACTGATGACACGGGACAACCTGTTGACTTGGGACATGTTGGACATGTCACAGAAGTTGATGTCGATACGTTGGTTCGTGTCTGTTCCATCGG
>JANOZG010000040.1:0-14446 GCA_031429275.1 Planctomycetota bacterium | reverse complement strand
ACAAGACGGGCAATCGGCAAAAAGGTGGAGTTCATTTAACATTCGCGAACTCGCGATTCGGCCAGACGATGTCACGCGCGAGCCTGATCCTGAAGAAACAACTCTGGATCTGGCCAATCATTGCCGTGCTGTTGCTGGCCTCGGTGGGTTTTGGAGTTCGTTTTGCGATTTCAAAAACGATCAGTGAGAACCTGCAGTCGCAACTGCAGACTCTTCTGGACGTCGAAACCGCCATGCTGGAAACATGGTTCCACGTTCAGGAATCGACCGCCGAGAGCGCGGCCAATACGCTGCGAATTCGTCAGATCATTTACGAGATCCTTAACGAGACTTCGATCGCGGATGTCGATGCTGATGCAACGGCACGCCCCGGCAGCGACGAGCCTGCAGCAAAGCTTGTGAAATCTTCCAATGATGCGTTACAGCAGGAACTGTCGCCGATTTTGTCGTCACATGACTACATCGGATACATCGTTGCCGACAAGAACCAGAAGATTCTTGCCGCTTCGTCACCAGGATTGATCAACCGCGTCGCGGTACCGGAACTGCAAACTTTGTTCGCTCGGACACTCGACGGAAAAACCACAATCTGTCCTCCGTTCCACAGCGTCGATGCCATCCCGGATGACCATGGCAAGATCCGCACCGGCGTGCCAAACATGTTTGTCAGTGCGCCGATTCGGGATGAGCGATTTCAGGTGATCGGCGTGCTGGCGTTGCAGTTTCGCCCGGAACTGAAGTTCACGGATATTCTGCAATTAGGACGTTTTGGGGAATCCGGTGAAACCTACGCCTTTAACAAAATGGGCGTGATGGTTTCCAACAGCCGTTTCGACGAAGCGTTAATTATGTCAGGCTTACTGGCCGACACAGCAGCGTCCCGATCAATTCTGTCTGTCGATATTCGTGACCCGGGTGTCGATCTGACGAGCGGAAATCGACCAAAGATGCGACGATCTGAACAGCCGCTGACGAAGATGGCACAACTGGCGACCACGCATAACTCCGGCATCAGCGTCGAACCTTACAACGATTACCGAGGAGTACAGGTTGTCGGCGCATGGAAGTGGCTGGAGCCATATGACATTGGTGTGGTGACAGAAGTGGACTACGCGGAGGCGTTTCGCCCACTGACCATTTTACAGTGGATGTTTACGGGGATCTACATATTGCTGGGTGCGAGTTCCATTGCAATCTTTGTCTTTACTGTCATCGTGGCAAGACTTCAGAAGGAAGCTCAAAGGGCTGCAATTGAAGCGAAGCATTTGGGGCAATATGAGTTGGAAGGTAAACTTGGATCAGGGGGCATGGGTGTTGTCTATAAGGCTCATCATGCAATGCTCCGTCGTCCGACAGCCGTGAAGATGTTGGACATTGACAAGGTTGACGAAGCGTCCACCGCACGGTTTGAACGCGAAGTTCAGATCACGTGTCAGCTCAATCATCCGAACACGATCGCGATTTATGATTACGGCCGAACTCCGGAAGGATTATTCTATTACGCGATGGAGTTTCTGGACGGCGTGGACCTGCAGAACCTGGTTGAAAAATACGGACCACAGTCGGAAGGACGCGTCATCCGTATTCTGAAGCAGATCTGCGGCTCCTTATACGAAGCGCATTCCAAAGGACTGGTGCATCGTGACATTAAGCCGTCCAACATTATGCTGAATCGTCGTGGCAGCGAGCCCGACGTCGTGAAAGTACTCGACTTCGGACTGGTCAAAGCCATAGACGACAAGAAAGCTGCCGGGATGACCGGACAGTCGTCTTTGACAGGCACACCCTTGTATATGTCGCCAGAAGCAATTCAGTCGCCCATGGCCGTCGACAACCGCAGCGACCTGTATGCCGTTGGTGCTGTGGGATATTTTCTACTCACCGGGCAGTCTGTTTTCAGTGCCACGAACATTGTTGAACTGTGTCGACTGCATGTTGATCAGGCTCCTGTATCACCGTCGCAGCGTTTGGGGCGAGCGATCTCGTCCGAGCTTGAAGATGCGATCCTTGCCTGCCTTGAAAAGAATCGCTCCAAGCGACCTCAAACGGCGCGGGACCTCGCTCAAATGCTTGCCCGCTGCCCTGAAGCTGACAACTGGACAAGTGAAGAAGCAGATGGCTGGTGGAGTCGCCATGAACGCGGATGGTCGATGGCTCAAACGAGTGCCGGCATCACTCTTGCGCAGCCGTCGGCAACATATTCCGCCAGCCCCGGCATCAAGGCCGATCAGCAAAAGCCTTCGACGACCCCGCCAGCTTTTGATAAGACAATGATCTCGGACGAAATTGAATGAGATGCGCTGAGGCACCGCCGGTGCCCCTCTCCGTCAATTTGGTCACAGTCCACTTTGGGCGTGGCCGGGGTTGGAGGGCGCCAGCCATAAGCCCCGGGGCTTCCATTACTCTGCTTGGTCCAGCCCCGACCACCCAACATGGATTTTTGATTGTGGCGAAACACTACCCGACTCGATCGCAAAAGTTCGTCGAGCACCTCAGGCGCAGAGAATACAATTCCTTCTGTTGGTGGTCGAGATAACGTATCGAGGAGGAATGCAGGATTCAACGAAAACACGCAGCTGACGAAGTGAGAAATCCCCGACATGCTGCGTGTTGAGATTATTGGTTGACCAACTTCTTAGTCTTCGCGACGTTCGTCAGGATCGATTCCGTACTTGCGCCAGACACTCTTTTCCCATTCCAAAGCTGTTGGGCCAGCAATATCGTTTTGGACAACGCTGGCAACAACTCCATTGCGGAATCCGAACTGCTTTGCTTCTGTCAGGAACTGCTGTTCAAGGATCTCTTCACCGTTGGCATCCGATGGAGTTCGATCGAGGACCTGTACGACGTAATAACTGCTGAAGTCGTCGTTGGGAACAACGCCAACGCCGTTATTCGGAATGTCTTCAAAGGTGACCTGCATGAACTTGGGGCCTGCGTAGCGGATTGTGCCTGCAATTTCATCAGCAAAACGGATACTGGACAGCTGAGCCGTCGGCTGTTGCATGAAATTCATCTGTGGAGTCATGGACTGCTCCATCCAGGAAAACGGCAGAGTTTGACGCATCGTCAAAACGGTCGAATCCGGTGTGCCAAGGATTGTCTTGCCATCCAGAGTTTCTGACATCGTCTTCTTTTCGCCCTCGGGTTTCGTAAGTCCAGCTTCAATCTCTTTCACGAGTTCCTCGGCCCGCGCTTTCACGAGGTCACGGGCTTTGATACGTTTAAATGCAAGGACCACCTGATCGCGAATTCCAGGATCATCAAGCGTTGGTACATGGCTAAGAGCGTGCTCCGTGATAACCCATGCGTAACGCGTTTCTCCACCGTCGGGATCGAATTCGTTTTTAACCGCTCGTTGTCCGACAAACAGCGTCGTGTCGTTTGTGACTTCGTCCGGAAACGCTGAGAAGATTCGCTGTGCAACTGTTTCACCCGGAGATACCGTGGCGGCACCGATTGGGAAGGATTCACCTTCGATCATTTCAGTGTAAGTCAAAAGCGGCGTTTCTACGAACTCAGCGTCGTGTTTGGTGGCTAGTTCCTTCATCCCGTCAAGTGTGAGCGATGCGTTTTCACGCATCTTTTCATAGAGCTCATCTGGCGAAATATCACGATTCTTTTCGAACAACGAAAAGCGATAACCACTGCGTTTATCTTCCAGAGCCTTCACGTCGATCATTAATGCGTTGAGTCGGTCCTCGAGAGTTGTTCGCACCTTTGCGTCCAGCATCTGCTCGCGGATTTCAGCCTTCAGCTCATCATCCAGAGGCTTGTATTCAATTGTTGGAATGACAAATTCTGGCGTCGTTGCATTTTCAGTCGCTGCTGCGGGCGTTTCTGCGGATGGCGTTTCTGCGGCTGGATTGGTCGCTGTCTCTGCCACTGGCTTTTCTTCCTGGGATTCATCAGCTGTCGCGGGGACTGGCTCTGAAGTCTTCGCTGGTTCATCAGCAAGCGGAGAGCACTGGTCTTCAGCCTTTGGTTCTTCAGCTTTTGGTTCTTCAGCTTTTGGTTCTTCAGCTTTTGGTTCTTCAGCTTTTGGTTCTTCAGCCTTTGGTTCCTCAGCCTTTGGTTCCTCAGCCTTTGGTTCCTCCGGCGCGACGGGCTTTTCGGCTGGTTTGCGATACAACTTATCTTTGTTCTCGTTGTAGAAAGCTTCAACTTCAGAGTCCGTCGGTGGCACTACGCTGCTTTCCACTTTCTTATAGCCCAGTTCAAGGTAAGCCACCTTAGCCTTGCCGAACTGGCGGAAGCCTGGTGATCCGGGTTCCAGTTCATTCGGGAATCGCAATCGTCCTTCCTGGAAGAGAGTTGCGATCTCGGCTTCTGAAGGATCAGCAACCTGGCCAACGAATGCATCAACATCCAGACGCACGGTATTCAATCTCTGACGAACTTTCGTCCGTTTGAATGTTGCGTAATAAACATCCGGGCCTTGCGGCATGCTCGAAGGTTGAGGCCGCAATATTTGATACGCCATCATGGCTTTGATTTCGTTCCGGAAGCAATCCAGCAGCTTTGATTCGGAGATTGGGCCTTCTCCAAAGTTCAGTTTCTGGCGAATCTCTGCAAAGTCTTCGCGAGACAGTTTTTCCTGGGTCGCTTTATTGATCCAGTTCGACACCATCTTGTCGGTCACAACAATCCCGAGTGCATCGGCTTCCGCTCGCATCATTTCTGTGAATGTCAGCTCATCCAGAGCGTCCTGATGGCGAAAATTAAACTGAGGGGCGTACATCCCCATGCCTGGCGCGACAGCTTTCTCAAAGGCCTGCTGCATAAACGAATTTGGAATATTTCGCTGCATCTGCAGTTCCATCATCCGCTGATCGTCAAAATGCCCCAACGCTGAATCCTGATAGAAACCCGCCGATGGACTCACGATCTTTGGAAACACGAACCCGCAAACAGCCCCCAGCACTGCACCCGCGATGCCAAACTTGACCCACTGCCCTCGACTAATGCCGAAGAATGAGAAAATCATGGCCCCCAGAAGCAGTCCAAGCAGTACAAAGTGAGTCCCGCTGTCACTGAACAACATGTCAAGCGTGAACGCCAGCATGGACAAGATCACAACCGCCACCATCATGACTTGCGAGTTGCGACGAAAGAAAGTGAAAGGGGTATTCATGGAGGAGAACTCGTTACCGTCTGGTTGTGTCTGAAACCGATCTGCCAGCCTTTGACTTGACAGAAGTCGGAAGAATATTTTATCCCTATGCCTGCTCAAACTTAGCGGAGGGGACGGATTCTAGCCATCACCGTTTGTCAGACAAGGTCAACTGTGATTTGACTTTGGGACTGATTTCGGGTCTCTTTCCTGCAGTTCAGGGGCATGATCCCGGAACGAGACATCAATTTGCCCGTCCCGACTCCGTGTTAAATGGCCCGCTCGTGATCAACCTTTCGCCTTCGTCCGACAGTCAGTACGCTTCAAACGCCGCAGAATCGAAAATGCAGCGAACTATTGATATTTGAACGTGCTGATTCTTGTTCAGATTTCCTGTCTTTTTCCGTCGTTTACGCATCCTAAGTCAGTATTTCATGGCAGCTCAGAAAAAAGCCCTGGTGATCGTGGAATCGCCGGCCAAAGCAAAAAAAATCGCCGGATTCCTGGGCGACGAGTACATCGTCCGCGCCAGTATGGGACACATTCGTGACTTGCCGTCCAGTGCTGGCGAGATCCCAGCTGCGGTGAAGAAAGAGTCGTGGTCGACACTGGGTGTGAACGTCGAAAATGACTTCGATCCTCTGTATGTCGTTCCCGCAGAAAAGAAAAAACTGGTCACAGAACTCAAAGATTGCCTCAAACAGGTCAAAGAACTTGTCCTGGCGACTGACGAAGACCGCGAAGGGGAAAGTATCGGCTGGCACCTTGTGCAGGTTCTGAAACCAACAATTCCCGTCACCCGCATGGTGTTTTCGGAAATCACCAAGCCTGCGATTCTGGAAGCCATAAAAAACACACGACTGCTGGATGAGAACCTCGTCCAGGCCCAGGAAACTCGCCGCGTTGTGGACCGTCTCTATGGATACACGCTCAGTCCGCTGCTTTGGAAAAAGATCGCTCGCGGTCTTTCGGCTGGTCGAGTTCAAAGCGTGGCCGTGCGATTGCTCGTGGCTCGCGAAATCGAACGCATGAAGTTCCGCAGCGGTACGTTCTGGGACTTGAAAGCCGCGCTGCAAGGCCAAGTCGGCGAACCATTCGAAGCTGTGCTGCAGACTCTGGGTGGTCGTCGCATCGCCGCCGGTCGTGACTTCGATGAAAACACCGGTCGCCTGAAAGATGGCTCCGACGTTTTGCTGCTGGAAGAAGTGCCCGCCAAGGCATTGCTGGAGAAGATCCGCACTCAGCCGTGGACCATCACCAGCATCGAAAAGAAACAGCAGACTCGCAAGCCATATCCCCCGTTCACGACGAGTACGCTGCAGCAGGAGTCGAATCGAAAGCTCAGCATGACAGCTCGGCAGACAATGACAACTGCTCAGCGATTGTACGAAGACGGTCACATCACATACATGCGTACCGACAGCGTCAGCCTCAGCGGCGAAGCCATCACAGCCGCCCGCGGCAAAGTGGACGACCTCTACGGCAAAGAATACCTCAGCCCATCGCCGCGTCAGTTCACCACCAAATCCAAAGGCGCGCAAGAGGCGCACGAGGCCATTCGTCCGGCTGGTACAGAAATGAAAACCGCCGATGAACTCGGACTGACGGGTGCTGAATACAAGCTGTATCAGATGATCTGGAAACGTACGATGGCCAGTCAGATGGCCGACGCAATTCTGCGTTTTGACACAGTCACAATTAAAGTTGATGACGCAGAATTCCGCGCGTCAGGACGTACTGTCGAATTCGCAGGGTTCTTCCGCGCGTATGTGGAAGGTTCAGATGATCCGGAAGCAGCGATTGAAGATCAGGATTCGTCTCTGCCGCCACTTTCTGAAAAGGACGTCCTGAATTGCAGGAACGTCGATGCCATTTCGCACGAAACGAAACCGCCCGCACGGTTCACAGAAGCAACGCTGGTGCGAACGCTGGAAGCGGAAGGTATTGGTCGCCCAAGTACCTATGCGAGCATTTTGAGCACGATTCAGGATCGCGGTTACGTGCGAAAAAACGGCAATCAACTCGTGCCAACGTTTACCGCAATGGCCGTCACAAAACTGCTGGAAAATAATTTTCCAAATTTGGTGAATCTTGGTTTCACCGCCGGCATGGAACAGACTCTCGACGACATCGCTACCGGTACTGCTGAAAGATTGCCGTATCTTCGGCAATTCTACATGGGCAGCGAAGGGCTGGACGAACAAGTCAAACACAAAGAGGGCAATATCGATCCTCGCGAAGCCTGTACGTTGACAATCGATGGTCTTGAGGCATCTGTTCGAGTCGGAAAGTACGGCCCCTATTTCGAACGCGTTGAAGGCGAAGAAAAGGTGACGGCGTCAATCCCTGACAGCATTGCACCTGGCGATATCACCAACGAAATCGCCGAGCGTCTGATCACGGAGAAGCAACGCGGGCCACAGTCTCTTGGAATACACCCCGAAACCGGACTTCCCATCTTTCAGTTGCGAGGGCCATTTGGTCCGTATCTGCAACTCGGCGAAAACAAAGACGATGGCACAAAACCAAAACGTTGCGGCATACCGAATTGCTTTGACGTTCTGAATATTGATCTTCCAACCGCGATCGATCTCCTGGCGCTTCCGCGCAGAATCGGTAAACATCCACTGACAGACAAAGTTGTGAACGCAGGCATCGGTCGATTCGGCCCGTACGTGACACATGATAAAGTCTTCGGCAGCTTCGAGAAGAAGACTCATATTTATGGGTTCGAAGGTGAAACATACAACGTCCTGAACATCACGATGGACGCCGCCGTGGAACTACTCCGCAACACCAAGAAGCGTGCCGCCCCGACGCCGCTGCGGGAGATCGGCAATCATCCCGAAGATGAAGCACCTGTGCAGATTTTCGAAGGCAAGTTTGGTCCATACGTGAAGCATGGAACAACCAACGCGACGGTGCCTAAAGACACGGATATCTCGACGATCACCATGGAAGAAGCCGTAACATGGCTGGCCGACAAAGTTGCTAAAGGTGGAGGCAAGAAAGCCGGCGGCCGTAAAGGCGCAACCAAGAAGGCTGCGGCTAAGAAATCGGCGAAGTCTGACACTGCGACAAAGGCAACCAAAAGTGCCGCGAAGAAGACTCCAAAGAAGGCTGGGAAGAAATCTGCGAAAAAGGATGAGTAGTAATCAAAACTCGTTCCAAGGCTCTAGCCTTAGAACGCACTGCTCCGGAGGCTCCTGCCTTCACCGTCATCAATCTGGTTAGTAGAACATATGCCATTCCGCAGTTAAGTTGTCGCAACCAGAGAACGGCAAAAGACATTCGGGGCAAGGAACATTATGGGCAGAGAGATTAGTTCGCTATTTTTCTGCCCATAGTTTTTCTGCCCCAACTGCTTTGTTAGGCATTGTAATGATCAACGGCTCGCCATGCCGTTTGAATTCACGACCAGAGAGTGAGCCTTACGTCATGATCTCTCGCAGTCTCATTAAATTCAGCGTCGCAACTTTGCTGTCTTTCTGTTCCATCGCATTTGCAGCTGATCCTCCGTATTCGATTCCCTTTATCGACCTCGACGATCAGTCATATCGACAGATCGTTGTAGATCACGAACATGGCCAGTACCTCGGCCATCCAACAACCGTGCTGTTGGAAGACGGCGCAACGATGCTCTGCGTTTATCCAAAAGGCCACGGCAAAGGCGGCATCGTTTACAAGAGATCATCAGATGGTGGCAAAACCTGGAGCGATCGATTGCCGGTTCCTGACAACTGGGCCACCTCCAAAGAAGTACCGACACTCCATCGCGTTATCGGCCCTGACGGAAAAAAACGCATCATCATGTTTTCCGGTCTGTATCCATGCCGCATGGCGGTGACCGAAGACGACGGCGCGACATGGTCTGACATCAAACCTGTCGGCGACTGGGGAGGAATCGTGACCATGGGCTGCGTCATAGATCTGAAAACGCGCCCCGGACACTATTTGGCCATGTTTCATGACGACGGACGCTTCTTCACTGGCAAGCCACTTCAAACCAAGCCCATCACGTTCACTTTGTACAAAACGCTCTCGACCGATGGTGGGCTGACATGGTCATTCCCGGAAGCCATCGACAGTTCATCAACGCACCACATCTGCGAACCCGGGATTATCCGCTCGCCAGATGGTAAACAGCTCGCCGTACTGCTGCGAGAAAACACGCGCCAGCACAATTCACAAATCATCTTCAGCGATGACGAAGGCAAGACGTGGACGAAACAGCGCGACCTGCCAGCCTCGCTTAACGGCGATCGGCACACAGGCAAGTATCTTTCCGACGGCCGACTCTTCATTTCATTTCGCAGCGTCCAACCGCAGGGTCTCAGCGTCGACCATCAGGGAGATTGGCTTGCCTGGGTTGGCACATACGATGATCTGGTCCATGGCAAAGAAGGTCAATATGTTGTGCGATTGAAAGACAACAAGAAAGGTGCCGACTGCGCCTATCCGGGCGTCGAAGTTTTACCGGACGACACAATCGTCACCACGACTTATGGCCACTGGTCGGCAAATCAGATGCCCTACATCCTAAGCGTCCGCCTGACGCTAAATGAACTCGACGTGAAGCAGAAGAAGTAAGTGGTAGTTAATTCTTCAATGCGATAACGTGCGCTGTTTTTGTGGGGAAAACCAAACGGCGAGCGGGGTACTTAAGTGGCCTGATTCACTGCTGAGAGAGATAAAAAATCAGGGGCCTGACATCCACTGCTCGCCCAGGTTCACGATGCGAAACACCACACGGCGGCGGGGTCTATGTTCTGCCGAACGAGTTTGTGATCCCGGAATTTCACTCGCTGCGGAAGCGAAGTTGTTGCTGCAGTTTTTCCGCCATATCGTTCAGCTGAGTTTTGTCATACGCCGCCAACTCTTCTGCCGTAAATGGCTGCATGCCGAGCAGTTCCTGCAATACTAAAATACGCCCTTCCTGACGCCCTTCCTGACGCCCTTCATGACGCCCTTCCTGACGCCCTTCCTGACGTGCTTCCTGGCGTGCCTGTCGCAGCTTGGATTCTTCATCGCGCTGGAACTTCAGGCGAGCATCATAGAGAAGACGTTGGGCGGGGGTTCGTGAGATCATTTCCAGGACTCCTGCAGCTTCGGTGATTTCTTCATCCGGAATTAATTGGGCGACTTCGCTTTGTGTTAATTGCGCTGCGTTGCGAAGAAAATACGCCCAACGCTCCGCTGGCGATGCATGGTATACATTCTGGGCAGTCACCTGCAGTTTTGACAATTCCAAAAAGTGAATTTGCAGATCATCTGTCAGGATAATTCCGGCTTTCTCCCGCAGCCGAAAATCCAGATGAAGATCCGGAACCTGCGAGAACAGCGTCTGAGTCACCACGCAAATGCTGATCGCAGGGCGAAGGACGGAATACTTTTGGCCATCCGTCAACTGACCGACATACAAGCACGACGCATAATACGCCAGTCGCTGCGGCAGCTCCGATGGCAGTGAGGTCTGCATTTCGATATTCAGCATGCGACCATATTCATCGGTTGCCAGAACATCCAGAATGGAGAGCTTATCATCTTCGCTGTCTATGCCTAGAAACGGGTTCAGGATTTTGACGTGCGTAATCCGTGGCTGATCGTCCAGAATCGCATTCAGAAAATGAATCGTCACACGAGTATGCTCGGGACTGCCCAACATTAACTTGAACGCGAAATCCACCGTCGGACTGATGCCTATTGCCATCTTTCTGCCACCACCCAGTCTTCGTTTGCCAGGACCAACCAATTTTCCCGACCAAAAGTCGCAGTGTAGCAGCTGGAAATTGCAACGAGAAACACGTACTGCAACAATTGCATTCAAAGATGCCAACCCGATTCATCGCGTCTGGTACGTGACCCATTCAATACGGCGTCTATTCGAGTCAGCACGCGGCTGGCTCATGTTAAGTTATCGAGTAGGGTGATGGTCCAAAAATCAGGGCTTTGAACGATCGCCCTGAACTGATTCCGGCATCTGTATCTGAAGGATTAGTGGATCGTCTGAAACTACCTTCGCTTCCACTTCGAACTTGTCGTTTGCATACCCAGCATTCCCGCTTTTGTCGCGCAGATCCCATTTCAGGACAGCCGACCATCGATCGGGGGTGATGTCTTTATGGATGGCAAATCCGAATTCACCCGTTTCGGTGGTGCGAGAAGGACTGTCGGAGGCCTTGTTCTCAGAATATGGCTGAACAAACTTTCCAACTACCGGATTGTTGTTTACATCGACGAGTTTCCCCCTCCAAATCCTTGCCTCGCGGATTTCGATGTCCGGGAGCTCAAACGAGTTCGCGTCCGCAGGAACCTGAACCAAAAGCTGCGTCGGTTTAGGATGGAGCATCGTTGATTCGGGAAGCATGATCACTTGTGCAACGAATTGTTTTCCTGGAATGCAACGTCCGGTGAACTTACCTTCAGCGTTTGTCACCACACTGCCGAGACGCGCTCGAGCTGACGTTCCAACCTGCAACGCGACGCGCGCGTTCGCGACGGGAAGTTTTGAATCGGCAAGAATCAATCGACCGGTGACCGGGATTGTCGCTTGAGGCACAATATCAATTGTGAGTGTTGTTGCAGGCTCAAGGTTTGCCATTTGATCTTCCATCAACCATTCTGAGTCTTCCGAGTTATGCGGTGTGATCGTCACCTGGCCTCTCGCAATCGCAGTCACTTCGAAATGTCCGTCCGAATCGGCGACGACGTTTGCGCGACCTTCGCCTATGATCGGCGCACCGCCTCTTCGGGATTGAATCGCGATCCGTGTTCCTGGTGGTGCGGTTCCGATCAATCGTCCAACCGGTTCCATCGTCAACCGCCTTGGACCGGTCAGGAACCGAATGTCGAATTCCTGGATGCCAAATTCCTCCGTGGCAACACCGACTGCGGAGAGAATATCTGCCGCAACGTGAGACAGCTCCACCTCGCCATATTGGTTCGTCGTCCGCGTCGCGAATTTCTTCAACTCGTCATCAGGAAGAAAACTGTAGAACCCGTGCATGCCGTCAACAGGCTCCGTACCATTCGGTATTCGCATCTCGGCGGGATAGACGTTTGCATTCTTAAGCGATTTCCCGTCTGGACGTTCAATGCGAAATTTTACCAACGACTCGGGCTGCAGAATCACATCCGGCTTCGCTTGTTCAACAGCGCTGGGGATGAATTGATACAGCGACGGAGTTGCCAATGAATACCCTTCGTGCCAAATCCAGATAGCGGCATAATTCGTCAGGTCTTTCCCCACAACGTTGAGTTCAAATCGTCCTTCCGCGTCGGTCTGAGTTCGATTCGATTTCAATTCACCGTTGGCCCAAACCGGATGCAACGCATTCGCGCCACTCACGGGTTTGTCGTTGATGTCGCGAACGTGGCCAATGATCTGAATTGGCTGGTCGCTGTTCCATAATGTTCCGATGTCGGATTTCGTGTCTTTGACCGGATTCGATTTGTCCTCCTTTGGAACGCTGTCGATCTTCAATGTCGCGTCTTTCTGATCCTTGACCGCAACAACGGCCTCAATTTGAACCGGTTCGCCTGGCACGGCATTGACTCTGTGATTCTCTGCGTCATACACGCGAACCACAGGCTGGCTCTGTTTGCCAGGGATCAGCGAAACGTTTTCAAACTGCACCCACGCAAGATATGGGCGCAGTCGAATTTCAAAATGATCGATTTCATTTTGAGCCACATCAATCGTTTCCCATGCGCCTTTGTCGATCTTCGACCAGCCACTGGGCTTGTGATGTTTGCCTGATTTGTCGATCGCGACACATTCCATCTCGCAGATGCAGTCAGCATCCGGATTGACTCCGAATGTCAAATACATCGCAGAGCGAATGCCGGGGATTCGGAATAGTGTGCGTGTCGAAGCTGATTTTTCGTCGGGGCTGACCTCCAGCTTCACCACACGCTCATAAGCAAAGCCGATGTGCGGCGGCACGACAATTCGATCCTGGATCGTTCCATCCGCATCGATTCGCAGCATCGGTCCCCATTCGCTGGTGACACCAATCAAATCCAAAGATGCTGTTTCGTCGCCTTCCGGGAGTCCATTGATCGTAACAAGGTTGGACGGCACGTAATTGTCAACAGATGGAATCGTAAGGCCATCCTTGTTTCGAGTGGATGAAAACGAACTTGCAGATTCCTGAATTTCTTTCCGGAAGTGAAACACCGTTAACGACTGATCCTTCGTCAGACCCGAGCACCGCAGCAGCGTGTTTCCAATCCCTTGCTGAGGCAGTCGTTCATTTGGGGAGATGCTGAAGACTGCCGATGGCGGATCTTTTACATCACTCGGACGCGCGATTTTTGTTCCGTCAGGTGCCCAGACATCCGGGTCTGCTGGTCGCCCGCCGACAACGTGTGGAGCGATGAAACCAATAAGTTCGATCGTCGCGCCGCCGGGCAGTTTCGCAACAAGCCGCTGCAAATCAACATTCGCTTCTTCAGCAGTCGGCAAACTTGCGTCCACGGCACGGTCAAAAGGCTTGTCTTCTTCGAATGGCGAAGATGAATTTCGTGGATTCGGAGGCAGCGGCATCAACACAGGCAACGGTTCAAGCGGCTGATTCACCACTGATCTTGTAATTCGTTGCAGATGAACGCTCCGAAGATTTTCCGTTTGTGGTTCAAATTCGCGTTCCAGACGCTCGGAAGGAACAAACACGCCATCAGTTTCTGAATAGGACTCCAAGACCTCGCCCGACAGTAACGTCTTTCCATCGGGCACAACATAGAGACTCGTTTCGCGAAGAACATTGAATCCCTGCAACCCGGAGATGGTCTGAGAGACGAGGAGTTTGTAAAAATTTCCGATGTAAGCTGCGTCGATCCGCCACATACCTGTGCTTTGGTCCTTTGCCCGATATGCGATCACGAAACGCGCGGATTCTGGTGTTTCGGTGTCTCGGAAGTGTTTGAGATACAGTGCGATACGATCCCAATGCAATTTGTTCTGTCGGCCCAGGAAAAATGGTGTATGGAAAATCGCTTCTGCGTGAAACTGTTGTGCTGCGCTGGTCACCGGGTGCGACTTCGCAAGTCGATCAAAAACGGTGTGCTCTTGCGTGTCGAATGCTGCGACCGGGCAGCTCCAATCCTTCGAAGCAGTTTGAACAGCTCCGCCTTTCGATGTCGAAACGTCCAATTCAAAACGAACAAGATGCGATTTCTCCTTCATGACGGATTTGTCGCGGGTCACAAAGACTTCCTGACATTCTCCGCTCCACGTCTTGATCCTTCCGAAGTTCTCCTTCATACCCGTCAGCACGACTTCGTAGGCTTCTTCGAGAGCGACCGGTTCCCATTCCTGGTCTGGAATCGGGC
>JANOZG010000039.1:0-2586 GCA_031429275.1 Planctomycetota bacterium | reverse complement strand
CATCAAACGACACAAAGCGACCATCGGCCTCAATTGGTTCCGGTATCTCGCCGTCAAAATAGTAGACTGTATCGTTCTCCGCGACCTGAGCTGGCTGGCCATTGATGTAGCCTGCAAGGACCGCATCGAACGTGCTTTCTTTTTGGTGTGGTCTTGAAACCAGCACCGCGATATGAACGCTTGAACCTGCCTGAAACGAATCGTCATTAATGCCCGCTCGATCCACTTTGAATGTCATCGGCATTCCCGCTGGAATCAGAGCGGCACGGCGGATTTCATCCAGATCAAACGTAATCAGCGCATTGGCATGCATGCCGATTCCTTGTTCAGTGCGACTGATCGACGATTCACACTTCTGACCTTGTGTTCGTATTCCACCTTCAGCCGACCAGCCGTCATTCGTGATTTTTCCGTGTTGCCGCGAATCGCTGCCGATCGATTTGAAATCGAACTGAATCCCGTCGGCAATTTGAGTGTCACTACCCCAGCCATGGGCCACGCGAATAACGCCGAGACCTCCCACTGATGCCGTTGAACGGAACGGATCACTGACGATCGCCGATGTCAGCAAAGCTCCTTTTTTGTCATCAAATAGATTGCCGAGTGGAATCGTTCCCGGCTCCACTGTCACTCGATCATCCGCAGAGAGGAACGCAAAGTTGTCGCCAAACTGAAGTAGCAGGTCTTCGCGTTGATGCAGGATCGCCCCTGCGTCGGCCTGTAGTTTCTGAGCGATTGCTGTTAATTCCGCCGTTTCTTTGGCTTTGTCGCTATCAGCTACATTCTGTTGAGTGTTTTGAAACTCACGCCATGCGTCGAGATATGTTCGACGAGTACTGGCTGGACCGGACTTCGCATCACCGCTGAGCCAAACGACCCACCGTTGTAACAATTCGCGATTCAGTTTCGCATCGTCGGCGACTTCTTCGATTTGCTTATTTTCCTTCTTGCCGCTGGTCTGTGATTGCGCAACTTTCCATGCGGCAAGCATGTACTGTGGAATCTGATCAATCAGCTTCATTCGCGCTGCAGGAGCGTTGTGCGCCAGCAGTGTGTTGATTTTCAATTGCTGATCCTGAACGGCTTGATCCGCTGTTCGTTTTGCCTCAACGACTTCGTCAGCCACTGCAGGCACTTCACGATATTCTGAGCTGGCAAAGATCCCCGCCAGGCCGTAATAGTCGGCCATGGAAATCGGATCGTACTTGTGATCGTGGCAGCGAGCGCACGAAACGGTCAATGCCTGCGTCCCTCGCATAAGCGTATCGATACGGTCATCCCATTCATCGGCCAAAGCCTTTGCTTGTTCGCCGTTGTCCTGATAATAAACGGGACCAAGTGCAAATAACCCCAATGCCGCTCGGTGACGATATGAATGCTCAAGTTTCGTCTGATCGCCAGCAATTTGTAATCGGAGAAACTCATCGTACGGCATGTCGTCATTCAGTGCATTCACAACCCAGTCACGATAGGCATAACCTTGCGGATACATGCGGGCTTTGAAAGTGTGCGCCTGGTCTTCGGCGTAGCGTGCCAGGTCCAGCCAGTATCGAGCCCAGCGTTCGCCGTAGTGCGGTGATGCCAGCAGTTCATCGATGATTACTTCAAATGCCGTGTCAGACGGATCACTAACAAATCTCTCGACGGCATCTGGCTCTGGTGGCAGTCCGACGAGATCAAAATACGCTCGTCGAATCAGCGTTCGTCGATCTGCTTGCGGTGCTGGTTCCATGTGCTGATCCTCTAATCGATGCAGCACGAATCGGTCGAGGTCACCACGCGGCCATGCTGTATTGTGAACCTGCGGAGGAGTCTGATTGACTGGCGTCTTGAATGCCCAAAACTCGGCGGCTTTGGTGTAGTCAATCGCGGCTGATTTCTTCGCCGTATCTCCGCTGCGAGGGTCCGGTGCTCCCATCTGAATCCATCGTTCAAAATCGGCGATCACAGAATCCGGCAACTTGCCTTTCGGCGGCATTTCGAATCCTTCATATTTCAGCGCGCTTAGCAAATGGCTTTCGTCGGGTTTTCCTGGAACCACGGCCGCACCCGAATCGCCTCCACTGCGAGCGGCATCACGTTGATCCAATCGCAACCCGCCTTTGGGGTTCGCCACATCCGCTGAGTGACATTCATAACAATGCTGCACAAGCACCGGGCGAATTCTTGATTCAAAAAACTCGAACTCGCCATCAGCGCAACATGAAAGCGAATTCGCCAGGTACAATGCCACAAATAGCGACGACCGAATTGGAAGGAATCGCGACATGGAAAGGTGGGACTTCTTTAGGCAGGACTTGTGGGGGCAGGACAGGGGAGTCATCCGGAAAGGTTAGTCTAACACGTCTTCGCCCCAGAAAGCCAGCAAATTGCAGGTTTTTGAAGGGTTGAGGATTGACTACAACCTTGGATCCACCGGTTCACTTTCCAGCGCAAGTACGCCAAAGACGCATTCGTGAACTCGCGCCAGCGGTTCCTTGCGAATGAATCGTTCAAGTCCTTCATTTCCAAGTGCGAATTCGCGCAGCGCCAGAGAGCGTTTGCCACCCACTCCGCGACGACGAAGTCGCGACAGATGTTCAGGCG
>JANOZG010000038.1:0-4599 GCA_031429275.1 Planctomycetota bacterium | reverse complement strand
CATAGCGATTCCCTTGCCGAAGAGATGAACATCTTCTATCCGGAGATCCCGAACGGCACCCAATCGGGCATCAATGTTGAATCTACTCCCGGCTTGCTTATTCGAACCGGGATCTGATGAGTTTGATAGCAGTGTCCCCCTTGGATTGCACGTCATCAGCGGCATTCAATTCAGGAAATCATCTCCATTAATGCAACAACTGACATTTAGAAAAATGATCATTCTTCAAACGTCAAATTGGTAACGAATGGACGGATTTCGAGTTGAGCCGGGCGCGTCGTGAGGACGGAATTACCCCACTGACATTTCCTGAACGCGATCTTCGAAACAGAATGTTCGCTGCTGGCTCCGGCAAGATACGAACGGTACTCATCGGAACCTCGATAGATCAGCGAATCGAAAGTCACTCCCTGAATCTTACCAGGCCCAAAAGGTTGAGCGGTTGATTTGATCTGCAGTAAGGCGGCGATCGAAGGGAAGCGGAACGGTTCTACTCTTACGTTCTTGAACTGAATCTCGCGGATCGTGTTGTTCCCTGTCGCCCAAAGCTGGATGGCACCGCCGTAATCCTCCATGCTCCAGACATTCTGAACATTCAGAATATCGATGTTCTCGAAGGCGACATGTTCGATATTTCCGGGCGTCTCGCCAAGGCCGAGCAACACGGCTCGGCCGCCGTCACTCCAGAACACGGTGTCGCGGACTATGACATTCTTCGCCGGTCCATAGTGATACATGCAAAACAGATCGTCTGTGCTGCGCAGAAAGCAGCCGTGCACAAGTCCGTCTGTCACTGCACTGAGATGGATTCCGTCCGCATTCACGATCGAACCGAACACATCGACGTGCCGGACGGTGACCTGATTCGATTTGTTCAGTACGACGGACCACATCGGTGAATCGAGCACGGTGATTCCATCAATCAAGACATTGGTCATTCCTTCGTAGCGAATCGCGCTCGTCCGTCCTTCGCGATATACGGATGAAGGTTGATGAACCAGGCTGCTCGCGTCGAGAATCCCGCGTCCGCAGACGGTGACATTCGATAATCCCTCAGCTCCGATGGCTCCTTTCAGCACAGCACCACCAGCAAGATAGACCGTTATTCCGCTGCGGGGAATGAGGAACGTCTCTCTGGACCAGACATTTCCGTAGGGTATCGAGTTTGAATTTGTCGTTACGTTGGCGAAGCTCGCCGCTGAGCCATCGACCGCTTTTCCGACGGCGCAATCCTGTCCACTTCCCACGGCGTAAAGACGAAAAGCGGTTATGTGATTCGCATGCAGATAGTTGAAACCGGCAGTGCGATTTGTCGTGGTGTTGCCGAGCAAAGTTAGCCGGACGTAACGCGCGCTGACGGCGGGAAAACTCACACCGACGGGGTTGATGACTGCATTCGCAAGGTCTTCAGAAGCGACGCGCCACGCGGAGGTGTTTGTTTCGCGGTATTCGAGTCGGTAGTTCTGTCCGCCGGGAACGAGGAAGGGTGTCACCGGCCCACTGATCATGTCGAAACGATCAATCCGACGAACCGCTCCGAGGTCGACATCAATCCATGCTCCGCGTGGCAGGACATGGACGCCTGGCTGAAAATAGTAGACGTTCTTCTCTGGCGGAAGTGTCCGCGGGATTGCCTGCCCCGACTCGATGACATGGACATTAGTATCGGTCACCTGTGGAGCGTTCTTCTCTGGAGGATTGCTGAGCAGATGCAGGCAGTCTTCTTCCCAGTTGTCGTTGGCTCGAATTACAATCTTCCGCGGCGCAGAGACATCCTGAGCGGCAGAAAAGAACAGTGTATCACCCTCTTGCCGCGCGGGGATTTGATAAGATGCTGGTGAGAGAGTCCAGGTCTTCAACTTCCCTTTGCGGAACTTCGCGCGGACCTCCACTTCTCCGTCGAAATCGAACTTCGCGAGAGATGTGGTAACCGGACCGTTATTGATCAGGCTCACTGACTGGGCCAGTGGCTCGGACGCTTCCTGATGCCCGATCTTCACTGCATAAATGAATAGCGGAATCCACGTTGAACTGTTCTTCTCACGAACATCGACCGCCCACGTTGCATTGGACGCCGTGCCAGCCGGAACGTCCCACGTAGTGATTACTGCCGGACGGACGAGATCAGCCCCTTGCGTCAACATTTGGATTGCAAGGATCGACAGAATGGACATTGTGGACCGGAAGATCCCGGGTGTCTGCCAAGCATACATAGGGGACTCGATACAATAGAACTGGGGCTAGGCTTTCGAAGTTTATTTTCACCAGGGAGATTGTGGCCGACATCATTGGGATCGCTCAGCGTGAAAGCGAACCGAGCCTCGAAAATCATCAATCTGAAATCACTTCTTTAACTGGCCGCAATACGGAATTCCAGACTGGCCCAGGAATAGTGACATAGATTGACTGCATTTATTGGTCAGCTACCTCGCATCTCTTTCCTGAACCGTGAGTTCGCCCTCTGATCATGGATAAAATTTCTTTGAGCGTGCCGGTCCGGGAAAGCTGCGAATGAACACGTGAACTTGCTGGAACAAGCGTTACAAACGGCAAAAGTCCAATATTCAGATTTCGAATGATGTTGATTTTTTGCAACACGGTGTTCGCAACAGACGGCCTTCCCAACGTGACGCACAGTTGAACTTCTGGACTTCACAGCAACAAAATCGTTGAATGGCCATGTCCTCTTCCCGCACGACTTCTGACGATTCTATAGTTCTGCCGGCTGACTGGTCTGTCACCGCACTGCTTCTGCTGTTGTTAATCGGTTTGCCGATCGTGGTCAGTATGCCGCTGACGTCGGATACAGTGCTTTACGATCTTCAGGCACGAAACATCCTCGATGGTGGAGTGATGTATCGCGACATTCTGGAGCCCAATCTGCCGGGTGCGGTGTGGTTACATCTATTGATCCGAAGCGTAGGCGGCTGGTCGTCAGAAGTCATGCGGATATCGGATCTCCTGATCGTGGCGACGGCCTGTATCGTACTGATCAGTTCACAGCGAATAAAAAACACCCAAACCGCAAGCTCAAACAACTCGGATGGCACTCGCGTTGATTTCGCCGCAAAAGCCTCCATCAGTTTACTTGCTATGGCCGTGTTCTACTTATCCCGCAATGAATGGTGTCATTGTCAGCGGGATTCGTGGATGTTGCTTCCTGTCGCGTTGGCGGCTGCTTTGCGGATGAAATCGCAATGGCATGAATCACAAGTCAAGCGTTATCGAGTTCGTCTGCTCGCCATCTGCGAGGGCATTTGCTGGGGTGCTGCGTTCTGGATTAAGCCGCACGTGGCATTCAGTGCAATTGCCGTGTTCAGCGTCGATCTTTGGATTCAATCGGACAGATCTTCCGAATTGCGGCGTCTATTGTGGGTCATCGCAGGGGGTGTCCTCGTGGCAATTCCCGGCGTGGCATGGTTGATTCAATCAGGAGCATGGAATCATTTTTGGGACATGCAACTCAACTGGAATCCCGAATATGTGGCCGCTGCCAGAAGTCGCCGAAGCTGGCCGCGAGTCTGGTCGATGCTCCTTCACTTTCATCCATGGTGGATCGTCCACTGCCTGGCGATTGGCAAATCGATACAGTTATTCAACATCCTGCGGAACTCAAAGTCTGAACAGAAGCAGGCGACTTCTGGTAAGGCTCAGTGGATGAGCTCCACAGCTCGTCTACGCGCGGTGACGTTGTTGTCGGTCATTTATTTGAGCTGGTTTGCTCAAGCGAGCTTGTTACAACACTCAATGGATTATATTCAGGTGCCCCCGGTCATCCTCGCGATCGCGCTGATTTCAATGAGTGACTGGACGATTCCCATTCTGATTCGCCGAATCACAGTCGCGGCCTTTGCAGGAATCGCGCTGCTGGTTTCGCCGCAACTTCAGCCTCAAAGAATCTCGATGTGGATATCCTGTCTCCGGTTCGGCAGCACTCCGGCGGTACGCGAAAAACTGGCCTGCGTACCGTTACCCGACTGGGCTCATCTGGTTCCGGTCACGGAGTATTTGAAACGCCAGAATGTGCAGGCGGGCGATGTGACCTGCTTCAACGTGCACTGCATTCATGTTTACAGCGCGTTGAATATTCCGCCGTCATCACGTTATGTGGGAATCAGCTCGCTCCTCGAACTCTTCCCTTCTCGGCGCGCGGCGATCCAAAAGACTGTCGAAACATGTGGTCATCGATTCGTTGTGACAGACATTCGAGAAACTGAACCGGTCTCCGATTGTTTCCCATGGAATCTGCCATTGGCTTTCGAGTCTGGAGACTTTCGAGTCTACGAAGCTTATTCCGCGCAGGGGAATGGTACAGCAGACGTGCGCCATCTCAACGAGCCCACTGAACCGTCCATCTCAATGTCACCCGTTGATGGATTCGTTACGACGCCTTGACCCACGACATCATCGCCAGTTCAAGTGCTTCTGTGACAGGACGCATGGGAAGTTTCAATTGTTCGGCTTTAGTCGTATCTAACACGCAGTTCGAACGTGGTGTCTTAGCGGCCAGTTGCATGAATTGATCTTCGGATTCGAAGAAGCGGAAATTCTTCTGTGACAGGCCGTGTCGCTTGATCAAGGCGACGACATCTTTGGTCG
>JANOZG010000037.1:0-2296 GCA_031429275.1 Planctomycetota bacterium | reverse complement strand
TTCCGGTTTCGATGTGATCGTCGCCTTCCCACGGTCTGTTGGCACTGGCCTTCCGACCGGCATGAGCAATCTGGATACCTGGAACCGTTCCAAACTGCTTTATGAATTTGTTGATGCGAGCAAACGGCTCAACATGGTCATCAAGGTAGATGCCGCTGTCAGTCGGACTGATTCGCCCTTCCGGCGAGACTGCCGTTGCTTCAACAATCACCAGCCCTGCCCCACCCACAGCACGGGAGCCAAGATGAACCAAATGCCAATCATTGGGGAAGCCGTTGTCCGACGAATACTGGCACATCGGCGAGACACCGATGCGATTTTTCAGCACAACATCCTTCAGCCGGAATTTCTGAAACAAGCCTGCCATTTCTTACTCGCTTTTTTGACTATCAATTGTGAGTGATTAAAACTCATCTGCCGTATCGCAGATGAGCTTCCAGTTATGTCAGATTTGCGATGGTTGATCAGCTTTGCGAGCGGCAAGTCTGGCGTCCAGACTCATCGCACCGGCTCCGTTTGCCATAAGGAACACCATTGTCCCTATCAGCGACAAGTTCTTCATGAACTGAATCATCTGCATTTGCTGCTCCTGTCCTTCAAACTTCCAGAAATCATGAAAGTAGTAGGTCGCCAGTACAAGGAAGATCAGCAGCAAGGCTGCCCCAAGACGAATCCTGAAGCCTGCGATGACGGAAAGACTCCCGGCGATCAGAAACACGATGGCTCCTGCCAGTGCGACTTGCGGCATCGGAACGCCCTCTGACGCCATGTACGTTGCAACGTCATTGAACTTTGGAATCTTGTTCCCGACCGCACTCATCAGGAAGATGGTGGCGATCATCAATCGGCCTAACAGGGACGCTGTAGCTTGCATGGTCAGTATCCTTTTCACGAGAACCTTTTTGGAAATCATCTATTTACACGAGATCGAACAACATGATCTCGGCGTCTGTATTGGCTCGAATCTTCAATGACGTTTCTTCGCTCACTGCGGCACCGTCACTGGTGTTCAAATCGACGCCGTTCAATGAGACACTTCCTCGCAGCACTTGCAGCCACGAATGTCTGCCACGAGCCAATTCATGCTCGACCTCTTTTCCCGTATCGATCTGAGCCAGGTAGATGCGTGCGTCAGTATGAATGAGCAGTGAACCACCTTCAGCATCCTGAGACGCAACCAGTCGCAGTTGGTTGTGCCGCCCGTCAGCCGGAAATCGCTTCTGTTCATAACTCGGCTCAATTCCCTTGCGTTCAGGGAACAGCCAAATCTGATACAGATGAACTGACTCGCTGGCAGACGGATTGAACTCACTGTGCGTGATTCCTGTGCCGGCAGTCATGCGCTGAAACTCGCCGGGTCGCAACACTTCGCCGTTCCCCATGGAGTCTTTGTGTTCCAAGGCTCCCTCAAGCACGTAGGTCACGATTTCCATATCGTTATGCGGATGAGTTCCGAATCCCTGACCCGGAGCCACGGTGTCTTCATTCATGACACGCAGCGACCGAAACTTCATGTGGTCACGATCCTGGTAGGTCGAAAACGAAAACGTATGATAAGTATCAAGCCAGCCGTGATTGGCGTGGCCTCGATCCTGTGCTTTGCGAACATTGATCATGATTGCACCTTGAATTTGGGACTCATCGAACTGTGATTCTGAAAACCAAAATGACCCGACGACTATTTCGCCAGATATCCTCCATCCACTGGCAACGAGATTCCGGTTGTGAAGGACGCTGCGTCCGATGCCAGATACAGAACGGCGGCTGCAATTTCTTTTGCCTGCCCTAACCGGCCCATCGGATGCTGCGATGCCAGCCATTGCCGATTATCAGACCCTTCAGCACCGGCAAACCGATCAATCATGTCTGTGGCGATCGCACCGGGAGCGACGGCATTCACTCGAATACCCTGACCAGCCAGTTCAAGTGCCGTCGTCTTGGTGATTCCCTCAACGGCGTGTTTGGATGCGATGTAGATGCTCGCCCCCGGCATCGCAATATGCCCCACGATGCTCGATGTATTGATGATTGCACCACCGCCTGACTTCAGCATGGCAGGGATTTCGTACTTCTGGCTGAGAAACACACCCAGCACATTGATGTCAAAAACCTTTCGATAGTCGGCTTCCGTGAATTCCGTAGCTGGGCCAAGATGTTCAATGCCTGCATTGTTGAAGGCAATATCCAATCGCCCGAAAAGCCGAAGCGTTTCGTCCACGAGGCGTTTGACCTGATCTTCCTTCGTGACATCTGTCTGCACAAAAACCGCTTCGCCCCCAGCCGATTTGATTTCCTC
>JANOZG010000036.1:0-30302 GCA_031429275.1 Planctomycetota bacterium | reverse complement strand
ACACCCGGCGCTCCGCCGACGGGATTCAATTTTGGTCTGTGTTGTCATTTTTTGAATTCTGTTGTTGAATTTCAAAAGGTTAATCATCGAATGCAACTCATCGAAGACGCCGCGGGTGATCCGCGAAATGCTCAGTTTCTTTGTCGAGCTTGTCAGCTGGCATACCTGCCAGAAGCTGAGGGTGTCAAAGGGTTTCGAGATGATCTTGGTTTATCCGCCAGACTCTTCAGCTTAGACAATACGCAGGTGTACGTAGCGGAGAGTCCAGAACACGTCGTTGTGGCATTTCGCGGTACGGAAAATCCCACCAGCATCGATGGACTCAAAGACTGGTTGCTCACAGACGCCATGAATCTGCTTGTCGTACCCGAAGGTCGCCTTGGGCACGACCTGTCAGCAGCCGGTGTAGGTGCCAAGTTCCACAAGGGTTTCGTCGATGCTATTGCAGAAATCTGGGAACCGCTGCGAGACGATGTTGAAGCTCGCATGAAAAAGTCTGATCGCCCGTTATGGATTACTGGCCACAGTCTTGGCGGAGCACTAGCGTTGCTTGCCGCATGGTTGCTGAAGCGACGATTCATCGCAATTCACCAGATCTACACCTACGGCGCGCCAATGATTGGGAACCAAAAAGCCAGCGACGCCTTTAACAAAGAATTCAAAGGTCAGATCTTCCGCTACGTCAGCGGTCGTGATCCCGTTCCAAAATTACCCGGCCTCAGTCTCGTGGCAAATGAGTTTACGCACGTTGATTCTGCTACGGTCCTTGGCACCGATCCGATGACGAATCTGTCGCAGTTTTTGGGCGCAATCGGATCACAAGCCGTCAAGGGCCTGCTGGCTGGCAGCCTGATCGATGAGGTCTGGAAGCACGTCAATGAACAGGTCTCCGCTCATTTTCTGGATGCTTACGACGGACTATTAAAGAAGTGAGATCCCGTCCTCACAATCGACTCAACGGATTATCCTTGCAGTCCAATGGCATCGCGACGGGTGCATTCAGACGGTGCGATTCAAACACGGCAAGTACCATCTCGATGGCACCCCGAGCCTGATACATGGAACATTTCGGCTGACGATCCTGCTCAATAGCGTCAATCAGGTCTCGGGCGGCCGCCGGGTTTCCACCGGGGTAGCCAGTCACGGTGATTGGTTCCGGCTGATCGACTCCGACAGAAGTAATCGGTTTCCACGGCCCCGCGTCGCGCGACAATCCCCATTGAGCGTCTTTCATCAGGAACGCCGGGTTGGCGTATCCAGATGTGTGATCAATCATGCCTTTGCTGCCATAGATTCGCAGCCCGAAGCGATTCGGATTTCCACCCGCACCCTTCTGCGATGAGAAATATCCCGTGATGCCGGACTGAAAATGATACATCGCATCAACGCGATCACCTGCCAGCGGACCCAGGCCTTCGTTACCTGGCTGAACATGTTCGCGCGTCACGCGTTGGCCTTTTTGAGACAACGATGCGTAGCAAGACTCCGGCTCTCCGCCGAAGGCACGCATCAGATCCAGCACATGAGTTCCCAGAACCCACAGATCTTCCGCGCCGCCACGCGCGTCTTCTTTGCCTCGGGCGCGAATTTCCAGGACATCGCCGATTTCACCCGCCTGAATCAGCTTGCGAATAACTTCCAGTTGAGGCGAATAGCGACTAATGTGGGCCACGGCCAATTTCAAATGCCGCATCTCACACGCTTGAATGATTCTATCGGCCTCGCCCAGGGTGCGACAGAACGGTTTTTCCATGTACATGTGGCAGCCAGCTTCGGCGCAAGCTAACGCCATGTCCAGATGCTGATCCGTCCATCGCGGGCAGACGGCAACGATCTGCGGACGTTCCTTGTCGAGCATTTCGCGATAGTCGCGGTAGGACTTTGAGGCGCCCGTTCTTGCGACCGCTTTCTGCAGACCAGCTTCATCCTGATCCGCAACGGCAACAACTTCGCAGTCGTCGAAACTCTGCCAGACGGCGTCCAGTCCATGGCCATAATCTCCACGGCCGGTACTGCCAATGATGGCGACTTTATATCTAGGCATGCTGTTGAAGTTCCTTTATGGGCCTCTCATACGGACCTGCTGTCCGCTGAGTCCACGGTCATAATACAGTGGTCACTTGACTGTGCAAGTGATGGAATCCTCAGTGGCGGCATCATGCAGCCGTGCAGTTCGATATCCGAAGACACTCGACAACCGTTGGGTCAAAAGCTCAAGCAGCACAAGTGCTGGCAGCCTAAGCGATTTTTTCCATCGGGATCAGGCGAGGGATGGCGATCCGAAGTCCCACGACGTGGCCGGAGTGAGCCTGCAATTTTGGAAAATCATATCGCATGAAGCGTACGAGTTCTTCAGGAGCTTGCATACGCAGATATTCGTTTGCGAACACGCTCATTTGTCGATCATAGCTTTTCTGACTGCCTGTGTGCATATAGCACGCGCCGCCGAAGCGGCGGATGTCTCCGTTGAATTCAGGGCTGATGTGATACAGCTCATGAAACACGGTGATCATTTTTTCTTCAAATGACAGATTCAAAAAGCGAGGCAGAAAAAACGTCAGGATATAAAGAGCTTCGCGGCCGTGATGTGTCACACGCTGCACGGTCCACAAACGTCCGCGTCGTCGTTCAACGCGAGAGCCGCCTTCAAATCTCAACGGCGTCAGTCGCGCCTGAATGCCCCATTCAACGGGCGATCGAGTTTGCGCGAACGTCACCGCAACTTCCGGCATGCGTACATGCTGAAATTCCGGATGTCGTCGACAGATATCTTCGCACAGAGCTGTCATCGCTCGGCAAAAATCAAAATGCTGCGCCACGCTTGTCTCTCTCCCGATCCTTCGGAAGTTCGTTTGAAACAAAGAATAAGGTTTCAGTGCGACGAAGCGTAGATTGACATGCAATTTGCGGCAAGTTCAAACCGCTGATTCTGCAACACAGAGTTCAGTCTCTGGATAAGGTCGAAGAGGTTCGATGAGCCATGTTCGATGTAATTCCAGCGCCTGCCTTTTCGCCAGCATGTCAAAATGCTTCGCGAGTCTGCCCATGTCTGGCTGGGTGACTTCGGCGCAAACGGCAACGTCCAAACTGGCACCGCGCAAAAAAAATCCCGGAAGCAGCGAATCCCAGGGGGGCGGAGGACTCTAGCTACTTCCGGGGGCGATTGGCTCGCAATTTTGGTCAGCCCAGGTTCTTTTCAGTACTTGGTCCCGACAGGCGAACAGTAAGCTGATTGCCAAAACGGGTCAATACGATTTTTAGGCAACAATAGCCAGTTTTTAATGTCGTAAATCATTGTTAGGATGAGACTTAAGGCGGTTCGGCAGAATTCGCCGGAAGACGAATCTACAAAATGCCCGGATCTTTTATGGTTTTACATTGCTGCACAAACTTGCTGCAATGACTGTTATTCATCCACCTTATCAACTGGCACAGGGGTGTCCCGATGGTTTTTCGGTTTCATGGATTCATCGCGGTTTTGTTTCTCGCCTTTCTAATAGGTTGCGCTGACGAAAGTACCTCGAGCACAGATCCTGCATCGAGTTCCAACATTCCCACTGAAAAGTCGGCTGCGCCTTCCGCCAGCAAGGGCACGATCGGCTTTTCGACGCTGACACTCACCAATCCATTCTTCAAAATCATCGCTGACACAATGACTGAAGAAGCCAGAAAAAACGGCTACGAAGTTGTTGTTGTTTCGGGTGATCAGGACGTCAATCGTCAGACAGCGCAAATTGAAGATTTTATCGTCAAAGGTGTGTCCGCAATTGTTCTGAATCCGTGCGATTCCAAAGCGGTGGGCACTGCAATTCGCAAAGCGAACGAAGCGGGAATTCCTGTCTTCACGAACGACATCAAGTACGACGGGACAGAAGGTCGAGTCGAATGTCATATCGCAACTGATAACGCGCAAGGCGGCCGCCTTGCAGGCGAAGCGATGGTGAAGCTGATCGGCGAAACTGGTGGAAAAGTCGCAGTCTTGCACTATCCCGATGTCGAATCATGTCAACTGCGCGTTAAGGGTTTTACAGAAATCATCGACTCTCACAACGCCAAAGAAGGAGCATCACAAATCAATATTGCCATAACCCTCAACGGACAGGGTGCTCGTGAAGCTGGCTTTGCTGTGGCAAAAGACGCGATTGAAGCTCATCCTGACATGGCGGCGATTTTTGCAATCAATGACCTGTCAGCGTTAGGTGCCCGTTCGGCTTTGGAAGCGGCTGGGAAAACTGAGCAAGTTCGAATTATTGGCTTCGACGGTACGCTTGAAGGCAAACAAGCTATTCTGAAAGGGCAGATCGTGTGCGATCCGATTCAGTTTCCGGACAAAATGGGACGGACAACAATTGAAATGATTGTGAAGTATTTCGATGGTGAAAAACCACCCGAAGAAGTTCTGATTCCGTCCAGCTTGTACTACCGCGAAGATGCTGAAAAGGATCCCGAGTTGGCGAATCTGCCGAAATGAAATGCTGTGACACGTTTTACGGGCACTTCACTTCCGCTATATGATCAATTGACACGGCCGGATGTGTCATCATCGCACCATGAATGTCGGTCCCGACGAGGACTAACATGCCTCGCAGACTTTGACGCGAGTCGGGGTAGCCGCTGATGCTTGAACCATCCTTTAGCAAAACATTCACCAGATGGGTCTCATGAACTCCGGGAAGATCCGGGTGTACGATCGCAGGAAATCTTTCCCAGGCCCAGGTCCAAAGAGTTGCATTGGCGTCAGCTCGGCCTGCGATATCAAACCACTCCAGATCGGCTTTCCGCAGCTCCTTCATTGAGGCACGCTGACACCAGACTCGCAACACCTTTTCAATCCACTCCCGCCGCTGCGCCGCCAGGTGCTCAAACGTTGCCAGGGGATTGTCGTTGATGAGATCAGGATCGGCAGTCGATGTCATTGAGATACTTACAGCGGAGAAATTAAGAATCTGAACCGGAAACCTGACTCAGTCTACATTGTCCTGCTTCCGCGCCGCTGCTGATGCTGTCGTAACTTTCTGCAAATTCGCAGGACAAGGCGGAGGTTTTCGCCATGTGATTGTACAACCGCAGGCATTTTGGGTCTGATAAGACCTTCGGACCCGAAATACTATGGGCAAAAAGATTTGCAGCTATCTTTCTGCCCGTAATCTTTCTGCCCCAAAGAACGTGACTTGCTCAATGATCTGGAGGAACTGAAAGACCCCATCATGTTCTCCGTCGATGCGGATTGGGCTGATTTCGAGGAGCAGCAAGATAGGGCCGTAATATATGGTACGATTTCGGACGGCGCAACGGTCGACTATTCCAATCAATTTCAGATAGAAACCACTCAGGCCATAAATACACCATGCGGCAACCTTGCTTTTCGATCGACGGAACCCGAGTTCCGCAGTTTCTCTACGGCACTGCATGGAAAGAGCAGCGTACGGCTGATCTGACTGAGACGGCGATCCGAAATGGGTTTCGCGGCATTGATGCTGCCAATCAGCGAAAGCACTACTACGAAACGGCGGTGGGTGAAGGCATCGCGGCGGCGATCAACGCTGGCATCGTCCAACGCGAAGATCTGTTTCTGCAAACCAAGTTCACATTCAAAAACGGTCAGGATTATAGGCTGCCTTACGATCCTGCCGCGCCGATCACACAGCAGGTCGAGCAATCGTTTGCGAGTTCGTTGAGCCACCTCAATACGAAGTATCTGGATTCATACATTCTGCACGGACCATCAGTCCGCACGGGACTGGCCGAAGCCGACATGCAGGCATGGCTGACCTTGGAATCGCTTCACTCACGCGGAATGACGCGTCTTCTGGGAATCAGCAATGTGTCTCTGGCTCAACTGGAATTGCTGTGCAGTCGAGCCAAAGTCCCGCCGAGATTTGTACAAAATCGATGTTACGCATCCACAGGCTGGGACCGTGATGTTCGAAGTTTCTGTTCCCGAAATGGTATCACCTATCAGGGGTTCTCATTGCTGACGGCAAATCAATCGGTCGTCACCTCGCCCGTCATCGCCGCCATTGCAGGCCGCTATGATCGAACACCAGCTCAGATTATTTTTCGTTTCGCTATCGACGTCGGCATGCTGCCGCTGACAGGAACAACGAACGCAAGTCACATGCAGGCTGACATCGCTGTTCTGGACTTTGAATTGACACCGCAGGAAGTGAAATCGATCGAAGGTCTCGCGATGGGATGAGATCATCATCAGCTACGGTGATAGCGTCTGGTGCCGTGACAACCAAGCGTGATCGCTCGGCGGTCTATGCGCTCAAGACTCTTATCTTTATGATTGATTGACACTTTTCACAAGCGCAAGATCAACCTTCAGTTTATTTCCCTGCTCCGAATTCACCATCTGGATCCAACCGATCATGCCACTGAGCCAGTCGACGAAGTGTGGGTGGTTGTCGCGGTTCTGAGCGACGAGGCCCGTGCGTTTGGCATTGTGAAGTATGGCTCGGATTTCGCGGATCGTTGAACGGGGCACACTAAGGCGTGAGTTGACGACGACGCCGGTGACGGATTGCTGCTGGCTACGGCGTTGGATGCGGGTTTTTGTGTGGTTCAGCGCGAAACCTTCGTCATCCACAAGGTGACGCATGCGAGCGAGCACATAGCCGACGGATGGTGTGACTTCGCCTGTCGTAGACCACGTCAGGTCGTCAGCGTAGCGAGAATATGTCCAGCCGAGCGTTGATGCCATCGACGACATGCGACGATCAAGTTTCAACGCGATTTGATTTGATATGGCGGGGCTCGTACAAGCTCCTTGCGGCAACGCTCGGGGGCCGGTGGCGGCGTGGTAAATTTCTTCACCGAACTTCAATGCCTGGCGAGGACATTCGGTACACAATAGTGCGAGGATTGTTGCGACGGCTGGCGAATAGCCGATTTTTCGAAACATGCCGTCAACCCGAGGAAACGTAATCGTCGGGAAGAAATTGCTTAAATCTGCGTTGATCACAACCGTCGCACCGACGTGAGGTTCCGCGTTCGTCAAAACAGAATGCTGCGCCACAAAACCATGTGCGTTCTTATGAACCGGTAACAGGTTCAGTATGTTTGTGAGTATCCAGTGTTGCACATTCGCAAGTTTTTGATGCGGAGCCGAAAGACGCCGCATGCCGCCGCTTTTTTTGGGCACGTCGAATGAAACATAGTGGACTCGCGTTGGTGCTTCGCTGTGAAATGCCAGCCAGCGCAATTGAGAGATAGAAATATCCATCGCCTTAGCGAGGTCAGCGGGACTTGAAAGAACCGGCAATGCATTGCTTTGCAGAAGTTCGATGTTCGAACGCCGATCGGCAAGACCTCGCGAGACACCGCGTCCCAGGAACACAATGTCTGTCGCTCGGCGCTGAGCGACTTGTTCACGGTGCCGTGTTCGTCGGGCTTCGGCGTCTGCTTTCTTCTGTTCTTTTCGTCGTTGACGTTCTTCACGACTTTCTGTGACGGCACGTTCGCCAGCGGTGGCAATGAACGCTGTGGGGCTTTGATACTGAACCATCGTCTCGCCGATTTCATGGATCTGAGCGAGTTCCTGTTCCGAGATCAGGCCCATGCCAACCATCGTGCGATCAATCACTTGAATTCGTGGCAGGTTTGCCGGCGGGATGACTCCTCGCGAATCGAAGTAGGCTGACTGCCAATCTGTTTTCGCTGTCGCAGAAAGAGCTTCATCGATGCTGATCGGTGCAAACTTGTCGGTATTCAGTCCGCTCAGGTTCGATCCAGAATTCCCTGCCGGACTCTGAGACGCGCTGAGCGGTGAGTTTAAAGGCCGTGCGGCTGATGGCTGCGTTTCACCCCGCGTAGAAGAAACCGGATGACTCACTCGTACCTGAACGGCGGCAGGTTGGACAAGATCGCGGCCTGCCAATGAGGACGGAGCAGCTTCGACCCTCGCCCGAGTTTCCTCTGGCGACAACGGTTTCGAAAATCCAAAAAGAAAGCGAAGCAGTCGCATCAGCATTGCAGACAACCTCCTGTCGCAGCCGGTTGAAAATGGCAACAAGGAACCGCAGGGGCAGCAGTTTCTAACTTCGATCTGCGGACCAGAGGCGTTCACCAAGGCCCGTCACGTACTGTATCGCGACGAAAGCCTCGTGCTTGTCCTGGTCGTCGCGATACAGTACGTGACGGGCCAGACGAACAACGACTCTGGGGACGAATTGGATAGAAAAATCAACCACGGCGTAACGCCGCAGCAAGATGGTCTTAGAAAGCTGCTGACCCCCTGCCTGTTCCAGCACGAATGTTACTGATCAGGCGGCTGTAAACAAGCAAGCCACTACGGCTTCTACTCTGCCAGCCAATCAATCCAGAAATACGGCTCTTTCCTGCGGCGTCGGCAAGCGACAGGATTCATGCTTTCCAAACATGCGATAACGGAGGCGAGAAACGAGGCAATATCCCACATCCCGGATTGGCCATGGAATTATCCACAACAATCCACCGAGCACCTTCCAAAAACCGCCAAGCGTCATCACGATGCGACTTACGGCTGCCGTACGGACAAATGTTCGTCCGTCGTGAACAAATACCAGCGTGTCCAGCCGATTCCTGATCTCCGATTTCACCAACCGCTCAGCCGTCGCTCCCTGCAAGGGCGCGAATCGCAGACGGTGCTCAGGATCTCGCGCCAGCAGCCAGTTCACGGTGTAATTGCAAAGCCCGCAGACACCATCGAAAAAGACGATGGGGTGATCAGTGCTGGCGGCGTTTTCCGGGTTTTGTTTTTGCACAGGATTCTCGATCATTCTCCACTGGTTAAGCCACGTGACATCTTTGCTATCCATGGTCAAAAACACAATCGCATTTTGGCCGCGGATCACACGGATAAATTAAAGATCGGGGATGAACCTTTATCGACAAGAAAACGGAGCCGGTTGCCTCTGCTGCGATCACGAATTCTCGCTCTGATGTCCAGACAACTCGGACATGCGGCACTAGGGTGCTGTGATCCATTCGAGATTGAACCTAGCGCATGTGATAGAGTTGCCGGCTTCATAGAGGCAGAGGATCGCGTTGTCGGGAAGTATGGCAAGGTCGGAATAGGCACTGGGGCCGGCGTCGAGGGTTTTGCTGATCGGCCATGTTTTGCCATCGTCGCGACTGAGTTTGATTGAGAGGTTTTGTCGCTTGCCGCGACCAGCCGGAATTTCTTTGCCGCTCTTGTCCAACGCCAGACTGTGCGGATTTGAAAAGATGACGGTGCCAGGTTGCGACGGGTAGGCCGCAATGCTTGCCATGCAGATCGGTTCCCACAGTTGCTCATGAAACACTGGCGTGGTCCAGTTTGTCGCCCCATTCGGGCTGGTGGTAATGAGCTTGCGATTTGGGCTGGATACACTGCGTGTCACCAGCATGACTTTGCCATCGGAAAGTTCCGTGATCATCGTTTCATTGGGATCGCCAAAGGCACCGAGATCCGGAACGGCGATGTCTCCTGCCTGCCATGTCTTGCCGTGGTCGTCACTGAAAACGGTGCCGGAAGTGGAGGGCTTGTGATCTCCGATGTCTCCGTAGGCCAGCCAGATCGGGACGACCAGACGTCCACTTTTGATCTGAATGCCGTGCCCCGGTCCCGTGGCGATCACCTTCCAGTCGTATTTCGATCGGAACGGTTCAAACGTGGAGGTGATGTCGACAGGTTCGCTCCATGTGGCGCCATCGTCAGTGCTTCGCATGGAAAAGCAACGGGCGTAGTTGATGCAATACAGGAACTCAATGGCTCCGGTGACCTGATCAACAATTGCAACCGGGTTGTTCACGGTTTGCTCGCGCTGGCCTTCTTCTTTTTTGCGAGGATTGCCTTCGAGGCGTTCGCCGGCGTGGGCGATGTGCTGGGCTGGCTCCCATGTTTTTCCGCCGTCGTGAGAACGCCGTAAATGGATTTCAATTTCGCCCCAGTCGGAACTGTCGTTCTTTCGAGCTTCAGCGTAGGCGAGAACGGTGCCTTTGAGTGTGACGACAATGCCCGGAATGCGATAGCGGGCAATACCGTTGAGACCGGGCGGAAACACATCACTCGTCGAAAGTTCCGGTTCGGCGGCATTTGCGATGCTGCAGAATAGGAGTTGAAATACGGCGATGCAGAAGAGTGTGGATCTCATGTGTGGGATCTGTTCGTAAGTGTGCTGAGAAATCCGCCACCGCGCGTCCTGCAGGTTACCGGTGGGCTGACGCCGCACCGCTCGCCGGGTTTGCTGGCTACGGCGTGATGGCTGCTCCGCCGTTGTGGGCAGATTTCAAAGCGGCGTCCAGTACACGTTGAGTCTTGAGAGCAATCTCTGGCCAGTAACTATCACACTTGCCGCTGAGTGCCAGTTTGCCGAATGTTCGAAACAATTCTGTTTCCTGGCTGTTCGGCGTGTTGTTGCTGTATTCCGACACCGCATGCCGAGTGAAAAACTTTTCCATGTTGAAGTGGCAACCTTCGGCGGCGAAGTTGTGATTGCCGACTTCGAATGCGACTTCATTGCCAAAGTACGGCAACACAAAGTCGTTCACCTGCGCATATCCTTTTGTTCCGCTGATGTTGACCCACTGCTGATGATTTGCGCGGAACGAATTGAAGAAGGTCGCGGAGACGCCGCTTTTAAAATGCATTTCGCCCTGAAACTCCATCGGCACATCTTCGGAGCTGTCGGGACGCTTAGCACCGTGCAGTATCCGGCCACGAACTTCCGTGGGCATTTCAAAATTCATCGCCCACAACGTGATTCGAATGGTGTACCAGCCCAGATCTCCGAGGCAGCCTGCGGGTTCCAGTTGACTGCTCGCGCGGATGTTACTCTGAACCCACTCGTCCGCTGCACAGAAGCTGAACTGGCTGACGATACGACGCACAGTGCCGACGCTTTTGCCATCGTCCAGAACCTGACGCAACTGCTTCATTCGCGCGCTGTGCATGAACATCACGCCGTCCATGAACTGGACGTTGGCTTTGTTGCAGGCATCGACCATTTTCTGGACATCGGCGGTTGTGACGCCGCATGGCTTTTCCACCATCACGTGTTTGCCGGCTTCGGCGGCTTTGACAACCCATTCCGTTCGCAGACCGGTTGGCAGCGGAATATAAACGGCGTCGATGTCCTGGCGTGCGAGCAGTGCCTCGTAGCTGCCGAGAGCCTCAACTGCGTGCTGCACAGGTGCGGAGGCGTTGCATTCGTCGATGAACTGCTGAGCCTTCTCAACAGAACGACTGGCCACTGCTATCACTCGGCCATTTCCGGAATTGCCTATCGAATGCCAGTTTTTTTTTGCAATCCCGGCCGTGCTGAGGATTCCCCAACGACAAACACGTTCACTCATTTTTTCGCCCTGTTTTCCGGTTGCTACGGTTGTTTTTCTACAAGTGGTTGAAATGAAAGAATTTTGTCAGCGAGCTGGGAATGTTAATCCCCTGACGCAATGCCAGTTGGCGGAATCGCAATCAGGGGATTCACATCCACTGCTCGCCAGTCTATTTTGTTTCGCTGATGATCGACATCTTTTTGATGTAATCCAGCCGTGGAAAATTCTGATTCAGATACGCATTGCCACCGCTCTTGATGCTGTCTTGGTTAGGCGATTCGCCATACTCGGCATTGATTGCATCAACATGCTCCATCCCTTCGATCACTTTGCCAAATGGAGCGAAGCCTTGGCCGTCCAGTGACGCGTTGTCGGCAAAGTTAATAAACAATTGTGTTGTGCGACTGTCCGGGCCGGACGTTGCAAACGTAACGAAACTTCTTTGGTTGCTTTGCGTCACTGGATCGTCTTTGATGTTTCGATCCCACTCCTGTTGCGTGGCAGGATTGCCGTTCATACCAAATTGAACCATGAAGCCCGGCACAACTCGGAAGAAGCGACATTCGTCAAAATAGTTGCTTTTGACCAGTTGATAAAATCGTTCAGCACCGACGGGAGCCCATGCACGATTCACTTCAATGGTGAAGTCACCGGTCGAGGCTTCGACCTTCACTGTAAAGGTGCCAGTCCCCGGTTCTAAACCGGCAGGTTCTGTGCCTGGAGAGTTTGGAGTACCGGCCGGTGGCGGCGATGGCGGGGCAGGTTTCTCCCAGCTCTTTTCATTTCGAAGCTTCTCCATTTTGGCGAGAACTTCTTCCGGGGATTCCTTCTTTTCTGCGTCGGAACAACCGCAGATGAAGAGCATTGAGCTGAAGGTGAAGAGCAGACTTAATGAAAAGCGTAACGAGCGCATGGCAATGTCCTGTGGATGCTGTACTGACAATTATTTTAATGCCGGGGCATTTTTCAGGACGGATAGTACAGCATCTCTCATCGCAGGAACAACCGAAACGCCATCGCCACCGGTCACGGTTTCTGCACCTTTCCAATCCGTGCAGGTTCCGCCAGCTTCTCGCAGAATTGGAATTAACGCGGCGATGTCCCACGGTGACATCAATGGATCGATAGCCATTTCAGCCCGACCTGTGGCGACCATCGCGTGACCGTAGCAATCCCCCCAGCCTCGAGCGACTTTGACCTGATTCATCACGGCCACGATTGAATCGAAGCGCCCGGTTGTCCGCCAGTGAGTCGGTTCCGTAAACATCATCCGCGCATCACTGATGGAGGTGATCCTGCTGACAAACGTCTGGCGCGGATCCTGTTCGCGAATCTGCCACCAGCAGCCCTGACCTTCTGCCGCGTAGACAACTTCGTTCAGTGCCGGAAATCGACAGACTCCCGCCACCATGCGGGAGTCCAGTTCGATACCGATGAGAGTACCAAACAATGGGACTCCGTGCACGAATGGCTTCGTGCCATCAATCGGATCAATGATCCAGCGATAACCGTTCTGACTGGGAACTGAATCGAATTCTTCTCCCAGAATTCCGTCCTGGGGAAATGATTCCGCCAGCATCTTGCGAATGAGCTGTTCCGCACCGCGATCAGCAACGGTGACCGGCGAATCATCTGACTTCGATTCCACTAGCAGCCCGTCAACCTGATAATGTCTCAGGATGAGGTCCGCAGCGGCAGATGCCATGTTCAATGCGAAATGAAGTCGCGAAGAAACGTCTGACATGGTGATTAGTCCAACGTCTTCTGGCCAGGCTTCCAGTTGCAAGGACACAGTTTGTCTGTCTGAAGTGCGTCAAGAACTCTCAGTACTTCATCCACATTGCGTCCGACGCCCAGATCATGCACGGCCAACCATCGGAGGGTGCCGTTTGGATCAATCAGGTACACGCCGCGATAGGCGATGCCTTTTGCGCAGTCAAGCACGTCGTAGGCTTTCGCGAGTTCGTGACTGGTGTCGCCGATCATCAGGTGTTTCAGCTGTCCAAGTTCCTTGTGCGAATCGCACCAGCCCTTATGGCTGAAGACGCTGTCGGTGCTGGCAGTCAAGACGGTGGTCTCACGGTCCTTGAATTCGCCCAGAGCTTTGTCGAACGCGACAATTTCGGTAGGGCAAACGAAGGTGAAGTCAAGCGGATAGAAATACAGACAGACCCACTTGCCCTTCAGATCAGCCAGCTTCATGTCCTGAAACTGCTGGTCAGTGTTGTCCTTGGTACGGTCGTAAGCTTGCAGGGCCAGATCCAGTCCGGGAGCGGTTTGTCCTACTCGAACACTCATGGAAAATCCTTGTTCAGTGATTGCGGTCCCAAAGACCGTCGACTTCATTGGTTTTGCGGTGGGAAAACAGATTCCGATACGTTCGCCGTTTCGCGAAAGTAGTCGCACTACGGACTTCTCAGTATAGACCTCTGGAATTGCTATGCAAGCTGCCCAAAGCGAGTTGTTGTCGGACTCTCAGGATCGCGTCCGCCTGAAACAGATTTGTTCAAAACCGCAAATAGAAATCCCGAGTGAGGTTGCGAAAATCCGTTGTGTAGTCATGCCGTGTGCCGGTTTCGACGATCAGCGTTTCCGGGACCACTTCGCAGATTGGCGGAGTTCTGGAGAATTCGAGCAGACATCGAGCTGGCAATTTATCAACCTTCGGCTGCACCTGACAATTCCGCACGCAATGCAGCCTGAATCGAGTGGCGTTTGCCCTAAATTCAAGACAACTGACGCCAGGCAGTACTGTGGAAAATCGTCCGTCGGCTGTCAGAAGTCGATCCACAGCAACAAGCAATTCTGTGGCGTTCAGGGTGTCGTCGTGGCGTGCGGTGTTTCGAGCGTCTGAAGGCGACTTGAGGGAGTCACGAAACCACGGCGGGTTTGATACGATCAAGTCGTACTTCAAGTCAGTGCAAAGATCCTTTACACAGCCTGAAATGGCTCGCAGTCTTTCGCTCCAACGAGACGCTGCAAAGTTTTCCGTTGCCTGTTCACATGCTGCGTGGTCGACTTCAATTGCATCAATCAAAGCGTTAGGATTCCTCTGGGCCAGCATCAGGGCAATCAAACCGGTGCCGGTGCCTATATCCAGAATTCTGGCTGCGGTCCTGTTGTCACAGGGACTGCACCATGCACCAAGCAGAATTCCATCCGTGCCAACTTTCATCGCGCAGCGATTCTGGCGGACTGAGAATTGTTTGAATTGAAACGCGGATTCCATATTGAATAAGGATACACAGAATTCTCATAACGCCAAACGGCACGCAGAGGACTGCGTGCCGTTCAGAGTTGGGAGATGCTTAGGCATTTCAGCCTGTCAGTAGCTTCCTGTGCAACTGACTATCGTGCTTCCGGTGGAATTGGCACAAGTTCTTCCTGAGAAGTGGTGGCTTTCGCTGGAGCTTGATTGCTAGTGTCCGCAGCGCCAGTTTCAGGTTGAGTGTCAGACTGTGAAAAGCGAGTGATTCGGCGATCCAGAATGACCCGAGCCGCTTCTCGCATTTCGTCATTTGACAATCTTCGCAGGTTCCCAATTTGAGTCAGTGGCTCAACAACCTGTGCAACGCGTCCAAGTGTTGATTCCATCATGGCGATCTCCATCATTGTGCGTCGAACGCCTTCCAGTGATTTCACATGGCCAGCCAATTCTGTGCGGAAATCGTCCATGATCTCGAGGTTTTGAATGGCTTCTGCGACATGTTCTGACTGATGACTGAGTGTTGTTCCGAGTGCCACAAGCGAATCAAGATTCTTAAGAGATGCGTCCAGTTTCAAATTATTGCTGCTCAATGTTTCGTTCATTGCAACAAGAGTGCGAGTATTCTCCTGAGCGACTTCGAGTTTTTCGCCGGAAGCTACGGCCAGATCTTTCAAAGTGTTCAGTGCAGCAATCGTCGTTTTGGCAGTTTCCAGATCTGCGGGTTCAGCTTTGATCGCATTGGCAAGGCTGACGAATTCGTCAAATCGTAATGATGCAACTTTCAGTTCCTCTGATTGAGCGACCATACGTTGGGTCAGGTCGGCAAGATTCGTGATACCTTCGCTGGCCTTTTCATAGTTGTTGGAAGCAGCGATCACTCGATTTTGCAGAGCAACGATGCCGTCCATTGAGTTGGCAGCAACCTCTGCATTTTCGCTGCCGTGAATAATCTTCGTCAGGATGTCGTCCACTCGAGCCACCTGCACTGTCGCGTGCTGCGTCTGCTGCTGACTTGCAACCAATCGATCCTGAACAGCTGAGATTCGATCAAGAGCTGCCATAGCCACGGCTGAAGATTCTGCTTCGCGTTGGATGTTGCTGCGGAGGCTTTGAATATCGGCAAGACTCTTTTGCACTTTTTGCAGATGGCTGGCCTGCTCTTCAATGCTGGTTAAAAGGTTGTTGGTCTTCCAGACGGCGTCTCGCCCGGCGACCAACTTCTTCATGTTGCCTTCTGACTCTTCAAGCCGCGCTTGAATACCATCAAGTCGGCCCTTGAGGGGGCCGACCATCATCAACTGCATTCCAAAGAAGACAACTGCAAGCGACATTACCATGCAGATCCACATGAAGCTGCGGAAGCCGCCAAGTTCAGAGTTCGAGTTTCGTCTGATTGTTGTTGAACCGTTCACGTGTTTCCTCCACAAAGTATGCGGCGTACATTGAGTCATCGCCGAGTTGTTTGAATACACCCTAGCCGGCACTTTCAGTATTAATTACCTGAAGGTCCGAAGTTCTGCCTCTTCTCTTGTTTGTATCGCCGTCGCCAATGTGTGCAATTTGCCGGATTAGACTCAACCGGTACTTTTTGCCGGAATCACAACGGCGAGAGCATCGGTTATGGATATTGAATCGATTATGGCGGTTAAGAGGACTTCTTTTAGAGTCACATCTTGAAGTGGACGGAACATCACAAGTGCACAAACTACATACAGAAGCTGCGGCAAATGGGCGTGTCCACAGCACGTACGGAAAGCAGAATCTATGAACTCAGTGATCGTTGACTCATTTGATGCAAACACCCCATATAACCATTCCGGGGGATGACCTGAGACTGTCTTGGCAATCTATATCGATTATGTCGAATTTCCCTAACATTCCGTTAAACCCTGTCCGAAAAGGAGGAAAGGCGACGGAGCATAGCTGCGAATGCCCATGATCTTTGACAATTCACTTTGAAACCATGATCGATTGCGATTTGGCAGTCCAGAGCGATTGCGTGGGTTGTGCAGCCGTCAGGTGAACTGAAAGCCCTTTCCTTTTGGGGGGAGTCTTGACAGTAAGTCCTGACAGTGCTTAAAGTTGTAGCGACTTTAAACAAGAGCAGCCATGCGTGACCCCTTGCATCGGAGACACAGATCGTGACCAAAAAAGAGATCGTAAAATCGATTTCAGATGAATTAGGTTTAACGCAACTTCGTATCAAGGAAATCGTTCAGAAAACATTCGACGCAATTGTTGAAACTCTGGTCGAGGAACGCCGGATTGAACTTCGGAACTTTGGAGTTTTCGAGGTTAAGATGCGAGCCGCTCGTAAGGCACGCAATCCGCGAACTGGCGGACAGGTTGAGGTTCCGGCGAAATTCGTCGTGACTTTCAAGCCTGGCAAAGAAATGGAAGCCAAGGTTCGTGAACTTGAGGAGCGTGAAGAAGCCAGACGACTCGCTGGGTCGAGCGGTTCCTCATTCAGACACGAACCTCCTGCAACGAAAAATCCTCTGACAGGCAATCACGACGGTTCCGGACGTTAGTTTTTTCGTTTCTTTTGAAACTGCTTCATACTGCTCAATCGAATCGCAATGGATCATGGTTTCTGAGTGAATTGCCTTGTGTGGGAAGCGAGTTGTCGTTCCGCACGATTCAGAAGTCATCTGATTTCAAAAATGCAGTAGCATCCATGAAGATTGACCTTCATGGAAAATGGGTCCAGGGAAGGACGTTGCGATGAAGCTTCGATTACGACTGATGGTAGGGCTGTTGCTGGCATCTTCTGTGCTGTCCACGGGATGCGCACTGCCGATCTGGAGCCCGAATCCGGATACACGGGCTCGCCAGTTGATTTATCAGTCAGAAAGCCTGCGACACATCCCGGAAATCTGGGAACGCATCTGGGGGCTTGACCTGCCGGATATCGCTACCCCGTACCGCGTCCACGGCGGCGTGATTTAACGTATTGATGTCGTGCCATCTTATTCGATGGCGCACACTTCGATGTCAATCCTGCCCGTCCAGGTTTCGCCTGGCGGCAGGATCTGCAGGCCCGCGTCGATGCCTTTTTGCTGTAAGTTTATGGCATCGGTCACGCACGTATACGGTTCGAGACAAACAGCAGTTGCCCATGGAGGGGTGAACGCCACAATTTCGCGGAAGGCTGTCGAGCACCTTTGCTCCACCATCAGCTTCGCGGCGGGATCCGAGATCCGACAAATGACGTTGCCATTCTCTGTGGTGACAGCAGTATAGACGTCGTCCAGCTTTAATCCGCCAAATGCCGGACTCTGAGGCAGATCCGAACGATCCGACACGTCGTGAGTTTTTCCACTCGGCAGACATTCATTCAGCTGCCACACTCGCGACGCTGGGGCATAAACTGTGCATCGCTCGGCCGAGCTCGCTGAGCTCAATGGTAAGCGAAAATAGGCATGTGTTCCAAATCCCCACGGTAACGGCTGATTCGATGGATTATGCACTTTGATGGTCGACTGCAGACACGCGCCGCAGAGTTCGTACGTCACTTCAATCTCCGCATCCGCCGGCCATAGACTTAAACGTTCCGGAGCATCGACGCTGGTTTTGAAAACTGCCGTCACAGACGAATGCGACTGCGACACAACTCGCCAGGGCCGATCAATGCAGAACCCATGAATGGCATTGCCTGTTTTGTCGAACGGAACCATGTCAGGCGTGAGTTGATAGTCGCAGCCATTCCACGAATATCGTCCACCAGAGATGCGATTGGGGTAGGGGAACAGTAGCGGAATCCCGCTGCGACTTGCAGGATGGCCACCCGCTTCAAAGTTGTCTGTTGCCGACAGAACTTCGACGCAGTCTCCGTTGGCAGTGACGGCCGTAAAAGAAAAACAGTTGAATCCCAGATCAACCGCAATCTTTGCTCGAGACCCTTGAGAGTTACTGATTTCTACGATGTTCATGGAATGATCTTTCAAGCCTGCAAGCCACTGAATTGGCGTTACGAAAGCGAAACGAAGGAAGCAGTGCATTAGATTACAAAGCAACGCCGGAACTTGCTTCCATGTTTGAAAATTCGGTGTAAACTTCCACTGTATTGGTCTCGGTAGCTCAATTGGATAGAGCGTCGCCCTCCGAAGGCGAAGGTTGCAGGTTCGACCCCCGCCCGGGACATTCATTTTAAAGCCTGTTCCCAGAGCACAATGCCGTTAAGGAATTTGAGTTGTTTAACTCGTGGCCGAAAGGCCAGGTTGTGAGCAACTTGCTACGGCTTGGCCTCTCGGCCAAGGGTTTAACGTCTGAGCTTTTCCGCATACGTGTGCTTAACGGCGTTGGCCAAAGGGGCTAGGCTTGCCATCGCTTCGGCGAGTCAAAAGGCTTCGCGCAGGATTCCCAGAAGATCGGCCTCCGTGGGCTGACGAGGATTCACCATCATCAGGCGTTTGATCGCAAATGACTTGGCGGCGAAACCTGGTAACTGGTCTTCACGACCGCCGATGTCACGAATACGTTCCGGGATGTGGATTGCTTGTTTCAACTTTTCAACGGCTGAAATCGCCAGCGCCGCAGCGGCTGCATCATCCAGTCCAGCCGTTTGTTCTCCCAGCAACGTGGCGATGCGAGCGAATGTGGCACGACGTTCGGGCAAATTGTATCGCATCACAAACGGCAGCAGCAGACCGTTTCCAGCTCCGTGTGAAACATGCAGCTCTCCGCCTAACGGATACTCCAACGCATGAACAACAGCCACGGCACAATTGGAAAATGCCATCCCGGCCAGCGTTGCTGCCAGACTCATCCCTTCTCGCGCGGCGCGATTGTTGGGTTCGCGAACGGCTTTGACCAAATGCTGACCAATCAGAGAAACGGCTCTCTCCGCGAGACATTCTCCCAGCGGTGTGCGGCCTTCGTAGGCGGCCGTTTCTCCCTCTGCCAATTCCAGCTTTTCAAAATCGATGGCTGTACAAGCTTCGATCGCGTGAGTCAACGCATCGATGCCGCTGTCAGCCGTGACTTTCGGAGGACACGACAATGTGAGTTCCGGATCAACGACGGCGACGTCCGGCCGCAGGTAGTTGCTGAGCATGCTGACCTTCATGGCGTTTGCGGTATCCGTCAGCACCGCCGCATGAGAAACCTCACTGCCCGTCCCGGATGTCGTTGGCACACAAACTACAGGAACGACAGGCCCCGGGACTCGATCCCAGCCAAAGTAGTCGCCTGGCGAGCCATCATGCGAAAATGCCGCGGCTGTAACCTTGGCCAGATCCATGTTGCTGCCGCCGCCAAGGCCAAGGATTGCATCGGGCCGAAATCTTCGAGCGTGGTCCAAAGTCCTGGTCGCGGCATCCACTGTGGGCTCTGGTTCGCCGCCGTCGAAGACATCGACTGCAAAGCCTGCAGCAATCAGCGGTCCACGAACTCGATCGAGAATTCCGTTGGAGGCAAGAATTCTGTCAGTGACCAGAAGAACTCGCTGAAACTTTCGACGCAGCATCAACGACGACAGTTGCCTGACTGCTCCCCAGCCAAATACCAGTTGTCCTGATGTATGAAATTGCCAGGTTGTCCGCATCTTGCTGCGTTCTCATTCTTCAAGGCTTCGCAGAGCAGGCAAGTCCGCTGAAATCGAGGGTCGCGAAATAGTCGTCGTGCGTTTCGGCTCGACGGATCATTTTGACGGAGCCGTCAGGCTTCATCAGCAATTCTGCACATCGGAGTTTGCCGTTGTACTGAAATCCCATCGCATGACCGTGAGCCCCGGCGTCATGAATCACCAACAAGTCACCGCGTTCAACCAATGGCAACTGACGATTGATGGCAAACTTGTCATTGTTTTCGCACAACGATCCGACAACATCGACAATTCGATCATGCGGCGCGTTTTCTTTGCCCAGCACTGTGATGTGATGATAGGCACCATACATGCCGGGACGCATCAGGTTTGACATGCACGCATCAACGCCAACGTAATCGCGGTAGATGTGCTTGTGATGAATGGCTGTTGTAACGAGAAATCCATGCGGTCCGGTGATCATGCGTCCGTTTTCCATGAGCACCTTCAGCGGATCAAGCGGCGTGCCTGCGATCATTGAGTCGTAGACTTTCTTCACGCCTTCACCGACAGCCTGCAGGTCGACGGCCTTATGTTCAGGTCGGTAAGGGATGCCGATACCGCCACCGAGATTCACGAATTCCATCCGTACGCCGAGCTTCTGATGAATTCGCACGGCGAGATCAAATACCATCCGAGCCGTTTCGACGAAGAAGTCGCCGTTGAGTTCATTTGAAGCGACCATCGTATGCAGGCCAAATCGCTTCACTCCGGCAGCCTTCAGGATGGCATAACCTTCGAAAAGCTGTGCTTCTGTAAAGCCATATTTCGCTTCTTCCGGCTTGCCGATGATGACATTGCCTTCGCGGGCGGAACCGGGGTTGTACCGAAAGCAGAGTAGTTCCGGCAGGCCGACGTGTTCCTTCAGGTAGTCGATGTGAGACAGGTCGTCCAGATTGATCACAGCCCCAAGATCGACAGCTTTCTGATATTCATAAGCCTGCGTGTTATTGGATGTGAACATCAGGTCTTCGCCGGTCAATCCGACGCGTTCTGAAAGTTCCAGCTCCGCCATGCTCGAACAATCCGCACCAAGGCCTTCGGCCTTCAGAATTTCCAGAATGTAAGGGTTCGGCAGAGCTTTAACGGCAAAGTACTCGCGAAACCCAGGGCACCATGCGAAGGCCGCGTTGAGTTGGCGAGCAGATTCCCGCATGCCTTGTTCATTGTACAGATAGAATGGCGTCGGATATTTTTCGGCGATGCGGCGCACGGTAGCGGCGTCGAATGGAAGTGGTTTTTGCATTGTTCCTGAGTTGTATCTAAGTTCGGAAGATGGAGCTGTGTTTATGGCGAATCGAGCTTTGTCGTGCATGAATTTGGGATGCAAGCATTTCGATCGGCGAGCGGGGGATGTGAATCCCCTGATTCTCATCATGGTCAAAAACATCAGAGGACTTACGTCCCCCCGCTCGCCGTTGGCAGAAGTTTCGCTGTGAAGTTCACTAAATTCAACTGAGGATTTCCGCATCCGCGATGGCAGGAATCAGGCTCGCGACGACAAGTCAACCATCATCCGGATGCTGTCAACTCATCGATGTGAGTATTGTATATGCCAGTGTTCCAGAATTCCGCATTTGATGGACAGAATCTCATGTCTCATATACTCATCCGAAGCTTTTCTGTGATTTTCGCGGCAACGCTGCTGCTTCAGCCGGGTACGGCAGCGGCTCAAAGTGAAGACAATACAGTCAATCAACCAGTTGATTTGAAAGCGTTTACTCCAGACCAGGCTGGTTTTACCCGGTTAGCGGCACCATTTCTTCAAAAACACTGCCAACGTTGCCACGGCAATGAAAAACAGGAGGCTGATTTTCGGGTCGACACGCAACTGACAGCAGACCTGTCAGATCGCGGAAATCGCCAGAGATGGTCTGAAGTCGTGGACGTTTTGAACAGCCACTCGATGCCACCTGAAGACGAACCTCAACCTGACACTGCTGAAACAGCCAGCATCGTCGATTGGGCGACCGAACAAACTCAGCGAGCGGAACTTGTCAGCCAATCCACGATGATTGTGCTGCGTCGCATGAATCGAACTGAATATCACAACACGATTCGTGATCTTGTCGGCATTGACTTTGATACGAGCGGCTTTCCTCAGGATCCTCCAGCGGGAGGCTTCGACAATAACGGCAGCGCGCTTACGATGTCGCCGCTGTTGATTGAATTGTATTACGAGGCTGCTCGCAGGATCGTCGATCGCGCCATTGTCACGACGGAAAAGCCGGAATCCATTCGCTGGCGATTCGAACCGGAAACCGGTGACTCCGACAGCAATCGCGTTGAGTATGCGAAGCAGCGTGTGATCGTGAATGGCGGGAATAATCGAGCGGACGCAGGATTTCGGATCATCCACCACAATAGCTGGGACAAAACAATCAACGCCCGTGACTTCGCATTGCCTGAAGTTGGTGAATACACCATTCGAGTTCGAGCGGCCGGAACGGTCCCAACGCGGGAACAAGTGGTGGAGTCCGCTCGAGTTGCTTTGCAGGATCGACTTGACAAACAGATGAAGGAAAACCCCAATGGAGAGAAGTGGCATCAGCAGCAATTTGAACGTGATCTGAAACACTTTCAGACGCATCGCATTTACGACTATGGACCACCTCGCGCAAGGCTGACTTTGACTTTGGGCGGACAGCCGAAAGTGATCGGTGAATTTGACGTCGAAGCCGAGCCAGATGATCCGCAGATGACCGACTTTCAGGTTCGATGCACGACTGAGAAGGCCGGAGTTACGGTTGATTATGCTTACAGTATTCCACGAGAACTGGAAAACTTCTGGTTTCAATCCCACGACAAATTCGCGCGGCCGGAACTGTACGTCGACTGGGTGGAAATTGAAGGGCCAATCAACCCCGTCTGGCCACCGCTCAGTCATACAATGCTGCTGGGTGACATTGACCATGGGGCGGATACAGATGGAAAATCAGACGATGTCAGACGCGCGAAAGACATCATTCAGAGATTCATGAAACTGGCGTTTCGTCGCCCCGTCACGATCGCTGAAGTTGGTGAAAAACTTGCACTCTTTAAGGCTGCTCAGGAACACCATCACGTTTTTGAAGAAGCCATCAAGATACCCCTGATTTCCGTTCTGGTTTCGCCGAGCTTTCTGTATCTCACAGAACCGGAAGCCCTGAAATTTGCTGCCGAAACTGAATCAGTGGCACCAGCAGCCCGGTTGTTGACCGCCCATGAGCTGGCCGCGAGACTCAGCTATTTTCTGTGGAGCACAATGCCGGATGAAGAACTCACGGCACTGGCGGACAGAGGGGCAATTCTTGACGAAAATCTGATCACCAGGCAGATCGATCGAATGCTGGCAGATCCTCGCAGCGAAGCGTTTGTGAAAAACTTCGCGGGCCAATGGCTGGGACTGCGAGATGTCGGATCGAATCCGCCTGCGGAGGATCTTTATCCACAATATGACAGACATCTTGAGACATCAATTGTCGCAGAATCCGAGAGTTTCTTTCGCGAACTTCTACACAAGGATGTGGACGTGATGAATTTCGTGAAGTCGGACTTTGTCGTGATCAATGAGCGACTCGCGCGATTCTATGGAATCGATCAAGTCAAGGGCGATGAGTTTCGTCGAGTCACGGTGCCAGAGGGAGTGATGCGTGGCGGAATCCTGACGCAGGCCTCGGTCCTGACAACAACTTCGAATGGCACTCGAACGTCACCAGTGAAGCGAGGAACGTGGATACTGAAAACCATTCTTGGAATGGACCCCGGATTGCCCGTCGCGAATGCAGGTGAGATCGCGCCAAAAGTGCCAGGGATTGACAAAGCAACGGTTCGGCAGAGGCTGGAAATTCATCGCACACTGCCGCAGTGTGCGCGTTGTCACAATCGAATTGACCCGCTTGGCTTCGCGCTGGAAAACTTCAACGCGTGTGGCGAATTCAGAGAACGCGAAGGGCATGGTTACAAGAGGCGAATTGAACAAAACGACCCAGTGATTGATGCGTCTTCAAAACTACCAGATGGGACTCAGATCACTGGTTTGCGTGATTTGCAAAACTCACTTGTTGCAAAGGAAGAGGCATTCTTAAATTGCCTTGCTCGAAAAGTTATGACCTACGCTTTGGGTCGAGAACCGGGGTTAGCCGACAATCCAGAAATCGCAGCGATCGTCGCCAGTGTCAATCAAAAAGACCGAACTCTCCGTGCGCTGTTGAAGGCTGTCGTGGTGTCCGACACTTTTCGGAGTCGATGAGAAGCACGGCATCTTTTGCCGTTCAGTCGTCTTATCGCTCGCGGTCGAAATCGAGGTTTGGCTTCGGCGAGCGCGGGATGTCGATCCTCTGATTGTGGGCCGCTCGAAGAATCAGGAGACTGACGCCCCCCGCCCGAATTCAGACCTCGCTTGTTACCGCGGATTCGACCGAGTCAAACTGCCATCCGTCGTGCAAGTCGCCGCGAGCCTCGTCACTTCGAGCGATAACTGTACACATGTGCATTTTTGTATGGAATTTCTCCTTTGCCTTGGGTGCCGACTCAGACACATTTGCGGCACGCGAAATCGCAGCAAAATGCGATGTTTGGATAATTTAAGCACTCAAGGGGAGACTGAAAACGCAATCTCCGGCATAATTCGGCTTATTCACCTGGACTTTGCAGTGTTTGATTTGCTCAAAATGACCGTCTTTGCAGCAATGATGCGAATTGCATCCAGAGAGTGCTTTCAGAAAAATAGGGATTTCGTCTATTCTTCTGGCTTCTGCAAGGGGGTTCATTCCCCTTTGGCATATGTACATACCCACGTTTCAATAATTCAGATTCCTTCGCAGGGTTGACTCAATGCTGATTTCCGCCTGGCTCACCGCAGTTCGTAGTCGTTTACAGTCGCCTGGTACGGTTAAACGTCGCAGCAAAGGCAAGAAAGGCGCGGAAGCCTCCCTGGAAGTGCTTGAGACCCGAGCGCTTCTGGCGGCAACGTTGCAGGCCGTGCGACCCAATGTTGGCGACTTCCTGGCGGACGGAGAAACAAGAGCCATTGCGCCTCAGGAACTGACGCTGCAGTTCAGCCTTGGGTCCACGATCACTCCTTCGAGCATCAGTTCGAGATCGATCGAGGTCTTTCGATCGGGGCGTGACGGATTGTTTGGCAACGGCAACGACGTTCCTGTGACGATTGGTTATGTCGGTCCGGGGAATGCGCCAAACGAAGTTGTATTGCGATTCGGGGAGAATCTTCCTGACGATCATTATCGCATTGTCACGCACGGAACCGGATTGAACATTCTGCAGGAAACTATTGTCGTCGCAAACGTGTCGACGAGTGTGCCTGTGGCGGATGCTGCGTGGAATTTCAGACTGGATCTGGGTGCTCAGGTTGTCGCCGTTGATCCTCAGCCAGTCACTGTGAATGCGAACGGAACAGTGAGTCAGGCGCGAAATCAGATCGTTGTGTATTTCAACGGGGATACGCTGAACACAGGATCGGCACAGACAGCTTCGCTCTACCAGTTGATCTTTACGAACGAGTCGGTCACCAATCTTGATGACGTCAAGTACAACCCAACAAGCGTTGTCTACAACCCGACCAACAACACATCAACGCTGACATTTGCATCGGATGTGGCGGCTCTGGCAGGTTCCGGACCTGGCACGTTCCGCCTGCGAATCGGCAATGCCGAGCCAACGCCGGAAGTTCCGATCGTTCAGAACAACTTTGCAGATGTGGGTGACAGTTACGCAACCGCGACGTCGATTGGGATCATCAGCAATACGGGAAACCATAGCCACATCGTCAGATCAACGATTGATCCGCTGCCTTTTGCCTTTACTTTCCCCGGAGCAGAGACGGATCCAGGCAGTCGCCAGATTGAAGTTGAGTCTCATATCAACGGCAGTGCGGATGCTTCCGCTGGAATCAGCCAGATCGACTACAACTTTCAGGACGTCTACGGCACTGATCCAACGGGCGGAACTCTGCACAACGTTATTACGGAGGCGCAGAAACAGCGAGCTCGCGAAGTTTTCGAATACTACGGAACGTATCTCGGTATTGATTTCCGTGAAACCGCTTCGTCTGGTCTGACGATCGTGACGGGCGACCTGCGTGCGCTGGATCCGACAATTCCAACAGGCCCTGGCGGAGTCGCGGGACTTGCTGGAGGCGGCGTTGCCATCATGGACCAGGCGGAAGTCTGGGACGACAGTGCTGGCGGAGGCTGGTTCAGTGTAGCGATGCACGAAATCGGGCATCTTCTGGGACAGGGACATACTTATGATTTGCCGAGCTCCACGATCCAGGGCGAAAACGCTCTGGCGACACGAGGAAATCTAGAACCAACATTTCCCGGCGTGCAGGACGTCATTCACGGGCAACACCAGTATCGTCCGGACAGCGTTGATATCGATTTGTATCAGTTTGAAGTGGCAGCAGGTCAGACAGGTGTATTTACAACCGAAGTCATTGCTGAGCGTCTCGCAAACTCCAGCCGACTGGACAGTGCCATCCGGTTGTTTCGACAACATCCAGATGGTTCCCGCGAACTCATCGCTCAGAACAACGACTATTTCAGTTCTGATTCGTTCCTGAAGGTCACGCTGACGGCAGGGACTTATTTCGTCGGAATCTCTTCAACTGGCAACGAAGCATACGATCCGACAATTTCCGGTACAGGTCTTGGTGGAACGTCGCAGGGGGCCTATCAACTTCGTATGGATTTCATTCCGGCGGTGACCACAACATTGGTCGATTCGACTGGGACACAATTCGACGGCGATGCAGACGGCAAGGCAGGCGGTGTCTACAACTTCTGGTTCAAGACAGCGACCGCAGCGGAAACACTGTTCGTCAACAAGGCGGCCATCAGCACACTTTCAAATGCCGTTAATGCCTTCGTCGGCAGTACGCAGTTGGTGGTACAGAGCACGTCCTCATTCGCCGTCAACGACTTTATTCGCGTTGACAACGAACAGATGCAGATTACGGCAATCAATCCTGCGGCACGCACCCTGACGGTGACTCGCGCCGTGAATTCCACAGCACTGGCAATCCATGCGGCTGGCGCCGTTGTAAGTCAGGCAGGGGCCAATGGTTCGGCCGCCGCGCCGTTTGGTCGTATCAGTGACGCGACAGCCGTTGCAACTGCTGCGGCAAATGCCGGCATCACGGGAAAAATTATTCGCGTTGTCGGAAACGGCGGAGCCGACGGAAACCTCTCGACACTTGGCGACAATAATCCGTACCAGATCGGTTTCAATGCATCGAACGCACCGCTTCAGGATGGAAGCACACTGGAAGTCCCTAGAGGGACAACACTGATGATTGATGGCGGTGCCGTATTGAAGCTGAACCGAGCACTGATCGGTGTTGGAAGTTCGTCGTCCAGCGTCGACCGCAGTGGCGGCGCATTGCAGGTTCTTGGCACTCCGTTTCGCAATGTGACGTTCACTTCATGGACCGACGAAACGATCGGGACGGATACGACTCCAACTCCCACAACTGCGCAAGCGGGAGACTGGGGCGGACTGTCATTTCGCAGCACAGTCGATCGCACGGAATCGCGTTTGAATTATCAGACTCGTGGCATCTTCCTGAACTATGTGGCCAACGCCGACATACGCTGGGGTGGTGGCAATGTCTCGGTCGATTCCGTGCTGCAGACAATCAATCCGATTTACATCGATGGTTCGCAGCCGACCATCATGAATAATCGAATCACGAATTCACAGGACTCAGCTATCTCAGCCAGTCCCGACAGCTTTGAAGAACTCACCTTTCATTCTCCAAAATTCCAGGATGGCGCAGCGCCCTTCACCAGTGACTATAATCGCGTCGGCCCGGAAATCCACGGCAACATCCTGCTGAACAATTCAACGAACGGTTTGTTCGTACGCGTCAGCACGGCCGCGGGCGGATCGACTCAAAAACTGACAGTGGCAGGTCGTTTCGACGACACGGACATCGTCCACGTGGTCGCTCAGAATCTGCAGATCCAGGGAACTCCAGGCGGTCCGATTCTGGATGAGATTCAGATGTCGGTCAATCTCACCACACTGACGGCACGCACCGGCGGAACACTACCAGCTGGTTTATATAACTACATCGTGGTCGCGACCGACGATAACGCTGCCGAAGGTCCTTCGTCACTTGGCAATACGACAGTGTCGTTGACGACATCGGCAACTGGTTCGATCGAGCTGAATGGTTTACCAAGCGCGACCGGCAGCTACACCGGCCGCAACGTTTATCGCAGCACGGCTGGCGGCGTTGGTCCTTATACGCTGGTCGGTCAACTGGATCGATCGGCCACAAAGTTCACAGACAATGGCAGCAGCTTTAATCGAAACCTGGCTCCGCTGGCGGCTCGTAATCGAGCCCGAACAGATGCAAGGCTGAGCATTGATGCGGGCGTAGTCCTGAAGCTCGAAGGCGCGCGCATCGAAGCGGAAATGGGTGCACAGTTCATAGCGGAAGGCGAATCCGGTCGGCCGGTAATCTTCACCAGCCGACTGGACGACCGATACGGGTCCAGCGGTACGGTTGTGAACCTTGTTCGCGATGCGGGAAAGGCAGGCACGTTCGATACAAACAACGATGACATCGCGCCGGTTGAAGCCACACCTTCTGCCGGAAACTGGGGCGGCATCTATGTCGGTCAACTCGGCTCGGTCAGCATCGACCGCGCTCTGATCAATTACGGCGGTGGCGTGATTCCGGTGGGCAGCAACTTTGCCGGGTTCAACCCAATTGAAATTCACCAGGCCTCGGCGCGCATTCGGAACACATCGTTCGAGAATAATGGCAGTGGCTTTGGCGGAACCGCCGGCGCGTTCCGCGAAGGTCGATTCCCGAACAGCCCCGGGACCATCTTTGTCCGCAGTGCTCAGCCTGTAATTCTGGACAATACATTCAAGAACAACGCCGGTGCTGGAATCAACATCAATGCCGAGGCCCTGAATTCTGCAGCGATTGTCGATCTCGGTCGCTCCACTGGTATGGCAGATCGGGAATTGAGCTATGCAGACAACCAGGGTCCGTTTGTTCGATTTAATCGATTCAATGGAAACTCTTACAACGGCATGCGAGTCCGTGGCGAGACTGTAAAGACTCAAGGCGTCTGGGACGACACAGACATTGTGCATATCGTCCTGGATGAGATCTATATTCCGGATACTCAGCACTACGGCGGAATTCGATTGGAGAGCCGGTCCACTGAAAGTCTCGTGATTAAGCTGGACGACACTTTGGGACCAGCAGGCTTCGTTGTGAATGGCTATCCACTGGATATCGACGATCGTATCGGAGGCAGTTTGCACATCGTGGGGCAGCCTGGCCAGCCGGTAATTTTGACTTCGTTGAAGGACGACACCGTTGGAGCGGGCTTTGATACCTTTGGCGTACCATTGCGTGACACCAACAACAATGGCCCTTCGGTCGGTGTGGCTGGTGACTGGAAGGGTATTCAGGTTGATGAGTACGCCAATGATCGCAACGTTTCAGCCTTAGTGGAACGCGAATTGGGCGATCGATTTTCGGCGGATACGAATGGTACGATCGGCACTGCTGAACGAATTGGCCTGCTGGCACGAAATCAGAAGGCGGGTGACGAGAATCTGCGACTGGGCTTTGAAATCCATGGGTCAGTCGATTCCACTGACGACACTGACATTTACAGTTTCACGGGGTTCGCTGGTACCGGTATCTGGGTTGATATTGATCGTTCTACTCAAGCGCTGGACACTGTCGTTGAACTGCTGGACGCAAATGGCAATATTCAGGTTATTTCAGACAACGTCGGTCAGGCCGTGGCTGTTGATCCAACTGTGATCGTCCACACATTGGGTTATGCGAATAACACGATTGAAGATTTATATACGTTTAATCAGAAGGATGCCGGGTTTCGAGTCATCCTGCCCGGGACGATTGGAAGCCAGCAGCCGTATTTTGTACGTGTTCGCAGCAGCAATGCGAATCCGGTTGCGCAGATGGGCGGACTGACGAGCGGAATCTACCAGCTTCAGGTTCGACTGCAGGAACTGGATGAATTCCCCGGCACGCAGATCACTCACGCCGATATTCGATTTGCAGAGACCGGCGTTGGTATCAATGGGCAGCCTGCTCACAGTCCATTACTCGGGGAGAGTGGTGAGTCCGAAATTGGAACCGGCGTCTCGACGGTTGTGATCGGTAACCTGATGAATACCGACAGGGCGAACCACGACACCAACCCGGCGCTG
>JANOZG010000035.1:0-3456 GCA_031429275.1 Planctomycetota bacterium | reverse complement strand
CGCTGCGCTTGGTCCGGCCTACGATGTTTGCTTGCCCTTATATCCTTCTGCTTATCAACACCAATTGCACGCGCGCAGGAACAATCCATCCCACAACCAGACGTAGTTGTGCCATACTCTCCCGAACAGCCAGCGTTGCGCGCCGATCAGGTGTTTATTCGCCACGAAGATTTTTTGAAACTCTATCAACAGGCAAATCCTGAGGCGTTGCATCCTCCGGCGATCAATCCACTGGGTTCTGCGGTGGTAGCAACCTTCCTGAAGGCCGGGACGCTGACTCAAGTGGACGGCACCAAATACGTGCTCAGCTTTGAAGGGCGATTTGTTGTTTCCAGCGATTCCGAACAAGCGGTCAATGTTCCTTTGCCAATTGGGCCGGTTGCCATTCGTTCGTTGCAGGTCGATGGCAAAGACGGTTCAGTACAGCCGCTCGTCGTGGGCGCTGCAGGATCGGAGATTCCAAACTTCGCTGCGCAGCAGATTGTCACACAACAGCAGGCAATCAACACCAATTCCGTCGCGCCGATGCCGACGGATTTGGCTGCTTACACAGTCGAAGTCACTGGCAAAGGATTTCATGTTGTCGATTTGAAGTTTGATATCTCAGCGTTAGTGGAAGGGGAACTTGGTCGAGCCGATTTGCCTCTGCGATCACCGGCGGCCGGCACTCTGGAATGGACGCTGCCTGCCGATGGTCTGGACGCAAAAGTCAATGGCCGCACAAACGTGTACCGTCGTGAAGGTCGGACCCTCATTCTTCCGATTGCTCAGCTTTCGACCGTTCGATTGCAATGGCTGCCGACGGTGCAAAAAGTGGCGGGCGATGTTGTTTATCACGCAGCTGTCAGCTCCGCGATGTCCGTTCAGGATTCCGGAATTCAACTGCGCACGACTGTCACGGTGAACTGCCGTCAGGGAGAAATCTCTGAATTGGATGTCACCATCCCCGAAGGCTACTCGGTGCAATCCGTCACTGGTGATGACATTGCAGGCTGGACTGCGCAAAGCACCGATGCGACGCGATCCGTGAAACTTCAATTTCGCCGGTCCGTCAATGATGCCACCAAAGTCACCATGCAGCTGTACGCACCCGTTCCGACGATCGAAGCTCTGACATCACTGACGGTGCCGATTGCGATGGTTCGCGGAGCCAGTCGCGATACTGGAACAGTTATTCTGAAAACCGGCCCGCAGTTTCAGGTACGATCCGATTCGCTGTCTGCTGTAACTCAGATCAATGCCAGCGAAGCGGCAGCTCCGGATGGCCACGAACTTCCCGGACGACCGATGCTGGCGTGGCGTTATACGCGTCATCCGGCGTCGGTGACAGTGAAAGTCATGCCGACGGCTGATGAATTGACGGTCGAATCCACGCATGCCGTGCGTCTGGAAGAACAGCGCCAATTGTGGAGCAGCCGTATGACACTGCGTATCTCCGGGGCACCTCGTTCGCGAATTGACGTCACCGTGCCGAAAAGCTTTCTGGCTCTGGATGTCACTTCCACCGGTTTGAAGGACTGGTATTTCACCGACGCTGCTGACGGTGACAACGCGAACGCCGACAGTCGCATCCTGAGCATTCAGCTTCAGGACGCTCACACCGGAGCCTTGCAGATTGCGATTCAGGGCCAGATGAATCGTGACACCGATAGAAGTCTGCTCAAACTGACACCACCGGCAGTGTTGAATGCCACGAAGGTGACATCCGAGTTAGCCGTCTGGCTGGACGCAGCGTCAGAAAGTGCAGGCCTGGAAAACGGCAGCGACTGGAGCGTTAAATCTACCGCCAACGCCAATTCGGCTTTCCAGGAAGTCAGTGCGACTGCACCTTCCCTGGCTTTTCAGAGCAACGCTGTTCGTCCGGGCTCGGTAACCATGAAACTTCGTCAGGCGGTTTCAACCTTGATCGCCGAATCCGTCACAGTCACTAACGTCACAGAAACAGCACTGGAATTGACACTGGCTTTGAACTGGCAAATCAATCGAGCTGCGGCGGATCATTTTGCAGTGGAACTCCCAACCAGCGTAGCGGCCATCATGTCGTTTGATGTTCCGGGTCAGCGCCGAGTTACCAAGGATGATCTCGGCGACGGGCGAACTCGAGTGACGATGCAGCTTCAGCAGCCGGTCACTGATCGACTGTTTGTGTTGGGGACCGCCAGTTTGCCGTTGCCTGCTGACAAAGTGATTCGTGCGGAGGTACCAAACGTTGTCGTTCCGCAGAATGCACCTTCAACACTGTCCGGGCAACAGCACTTCTGGGTGTTGGTGAATCAATCCAACGGCTTGCTTCAGCCCACCGCCGAACAAGCGGACGACAAGGTCAGCCCCGATCAAATTACAACTCAGATCCCGCCGCAGCTCCTGCAACAGGCGGTTGCCGTCAAAAAGCTGCGTCCTGAAACAGCCGTCTGGAATCTTGTGTATCCGGAACAATTTCAGGTCGCACCGGCGGTTGTAAATCTGGCAACTCACACGACCGTCATTTCAGACGACGGCAGCTGGAGAAGCCGCCATGTCTTGCAGGTCACAAATGAAAGTCGTCAGTTCTTGCCCGTCGTTTTGCCAAAAGGCAGTCGTCTGATGTATTGCCTTGTGCAGGGGCGGCCGAGTCGTGTGGTGATTCACGGCGAAGGCGATGACACGCGGCATTTAATTCCGATTCCGCAGTCCGGGGCATTGGCGTCCGGGTTTGAAGTTGAGTTTGCTCTGGCGGGACGGTTCAATGATTCGGCAGCCTTGATTCGCAGAGAATTCACGAGCAGCCGCCTGCAGATTCCGGTGCCGGCCTTTCCTGAATTTCGTGATGATTCGGAGTTCGGTATTCAGGTGTCTCGCAATCGCTGGAGCGTTTACGTGCCTGAATCATGGCGAGCGACTCTGGTGGAAGATCCGAATGCGACGAATGTCGTGCGAGCAGCGGCCACAGAATTGCAGGATTTATCGTTGATGTGCGAAGTAGAACAGGCATCGACCCTGGTGAACAATTTCAGGTCGGCAAAAACCAATTTCGCTCGCCGCAAAGCGATCTCAGAAGTTCAGAACAAGACGGAGCTGCTGCGTCGATATTCCGGGAATGATCGCGGAGTTGAACAGCAACGCGGCGACGTGCTGAACAAGCTGAGTGACATTGTGAGCAATGGTCTCAGCAGTGGCGGCGTGAGTGGCTATCCGGCAGTAGATAGCGATGCCGACGGTGTCATGCAGTATATTCAGCCGGCGCAGTCCCAGGCTGGTTCCGTGATTACGGGAAACAGCTTTCTGTTTGAACAGGAACAGGGGCAGAATGGTCTGAATTATTTCAACAAGAATGCCTTCATCGACAATAACCGAAAGCTCGGGGGAGTGCAGTTTGATCGTTCCCAGCAGGATGAAAAGAGCAACAGGCAAAGCGATCAGCCATCAGCAGGCGAAGGAGACACAAACTTTCGATTTGGACTCACAATTCAGGAGTTC
>JANOZG010000034.1:0-6148 GCA_031429275.1 Planctomycetota bacterium | reverse complement strand
GACAGGTTCGTTGCGATCGAACCCGAATCAAAAGCATATTTCGTGGGTGACACATTTATCGCTGCCGCATTGGCCGCAAAAACGGCTTTCCCTTCCCGAACATCGTTTGTGCTTCGAATTGGGCACGACGCTGCGTTTCATATTGGAGCAGCGACTTCATGATTGGCTATGTCGATGAAAAGGGAAGAGCGTTGCTGAACATTCGAATATGTCAGTCGCAGAGTGGAGACTACACTCCGATTACGACCTGGATTGACACTGCCTTTGACGGCCATCTTGTTTTCTCTTCTGAGTTGATCAAGGAACTCGAACTTGAATCTCTCGTAGAAACAGAAGCGATCCTCGCGGATGGCTCAAGAGTTACACTCGATACTTTTGTTTGCTTTGTCGAATGGTTTGGCAGACGTTTTCCGCTTCAGGTCATCGCCAATGACGGCCGCTACCCATTGCTCGGAACCGGACTTCTTCATGATCTTCAATTGCTGATCGACTACAGACTCAAGACAGTCAAACTTGAATGAATCGACAAATGCAACACTTGATCGTTTTGCTGGACTTCCAGGAGACAGAAACCCATGCAAATTTCACCAGGCAGCGATCTCACCGGAGTCCTGCCCGTCCTCCACACGCCATTTGATGACGCAGGCGAAGTCGACATCGGCGTGCTTCAGGGCGAAATTGACTGGACGTTTTCAATCGGGGCTGATGGTGTCGTTGTCGCGATGGTCAGTGAGATCCTGCGACTCGGCCATCAACGGCGTCTGAATCTTGTCGAGCAGGTATGCCAACTCGTCAGGCAACGCGGAATCTGCGTGGTCAGCGTCGGAGCCGAAAGCACCGTGCAGGCGATCGACTATGCAATTCACGCTCAGTCGTGTGGAGCCAGCGCGGTCATGGCAATTCCTCCGGTAGCGACAAAACTCGGAAATGCGGCCACGCGAGAATACTTTGCAGCAATCGCGGGCAGTGTCACGATTCCATTGATCGTCCAGGATGCGTCCAGCTACGTCGGCGCTGCGATTGATCTGAGCGTCTATACCAGCCTGCTCGAAGAATTCGGCGCGGACCGAATCTACTTCAAACCCGAAGCCAGTCCGCTGGGACCAAATCTTTCCAAACTGCGTGATGCAACAAACGGCACGGCACGCATCTTTGAAGGCTCAGGCGGCATCAATCTCGTCGATTGTTACCGTCGCGGTATCGTCGGCACAATGCCTGGCACAGACTTACTCGATGGTATCATCGCACTCTGGAAAGCACTGCAGACTGGTGACGAAGATCGAGCCTACCAACTTTCACTGCCGATCTGTGCGCTGGTCGCTCTGCAACTTCAGGGCGGACTCGATGGATTTCTGGCGATCGAAAAGTACCTGCTGAAGAAGCGAGGCATTTTCACGAACACACACCAGATTCAGCCGGTGGCATGGAAACTCGACAGTGAAACGGCTGCCGAAGTGGATCGTTTGTTCGCCCGATTACAGGCGGCACTCTGAATGGAACGCCCGACAACAGTGCGCTACCAGGTACTCGCGTGGCTGACCGTCGCAGCTGGGTTGTCGTATCTGTGCCGGAGTGTCGTCAGCGTTGCAGAGAGCACAATTCGCAACGACCTTGGACTGACCTTTGATCAGTCCGGTTGGGTTATGGGTTCGTTCTTCTGGACCTACGCCCTGTTTCAGATGCCGAGCGGCTGGTTTTCAGAACGCGCCGGTACCCGAATCGCGCTCGGCGTGTTCGCGGTGTGCTGGTCCGTGGCTACGATCGGCATCGGCGTTGCTCAGAGCTTTTGGATCCTGATCATTGCACAACTCATCATGGGCATCGCGCAGGGAGGAATTTTCCCAGCATCCTGTCACTCGATTGGCCATTGGATGCCCCTTGCCCAACGTTCATTCGGCTGCGGAGTGCTCACAGCAGGCATGCAGGTTGGAGCGATCATCGCCAGCGGAATCGCTGGAATCCTGATGCTTGAAATTGGCTGGCGCTGGATGTTTGTAGCGTTCGGATTGCCTGGTTTTTTGTGGGCGATCGGTTTCCTGCTTTCTTTTCGCGACCGCCCGGAGTTATCTCCTGCAGTAAATCCGGAGGAACTGGAATTAATTCAAGCCGGACGAAGTTCGGACGTTGCAATTCCACACGCCAAGAATACGCAGGCGACTAAGACGCACATCCATGAACCAAATGACCCGAATCCCTATCGTGTTGATTCTTCGCTCGATGCACCTTTCGCCGCAGCGACCGAAAACGATCTGCTTTCGATCATGTTGAGCCCCGTCATGTTTTTCCTGTGTGGCCAGCAGATCTGCCGCGCCAGCGGGTACATGTTTTTCGCGAGCTGGTTCCCGACTTTTCTTCAAAAGACACGGGGTATTTCAGTGGCACAATCAGGGTTTCTTCAGGGGCTTGTGTTTGCTGGAACACTGACTGGATGTATTTTCGGCGGCATGCTGACGGACTGGATCTGGCGGCGCACTGGCGGGTTGCGTCTCAGTCGAAGTGGCGTCGGTGCGGCGTCTCTGGGAACATGTTCGCTTCTGATCCTGGCGGCGTGGTTTGTGCGAAGTCCCGAACTGGCCGTCGCGTTACTGGCGCTGGGTTCGTTCTTTGCAGCACTGGCCGGACCGTGCGCATTTGCGGCAACGATTGATATCGGTGGCTCTCGAGTGCCGCAGGTCTTTGGTTTGATGAATATGGTCGGAAACTTCGCTGCGGCAGCATGTCCGGTCATTGTGGGAAAACTGTTCGAGGCGACCGCTAACTGGGATCTTGTGCTGCTGCTGTTTGCGGCTGTCTATTTTGCTGGTGCGGTTTGCTGGGTCTTCGTAAATCCTCGACCGGGATGACTATGTGAATGAACGACGGCAGAATCACAGTCTCAAGCTGGAAACGGCTATCAATCCGAGAACGCCCAACAGAACAGCCAGCAAGATTCCCCAGGACGCAAAAGATGTGCGAAAATGAACATGCGGTGTTCGCCGAATAACGTGGAAGTATTCCTGGGTAAAAACATATTTGGCCGCTGGGCGCATGAGATACCAGAGGCAACCTCCGCCAACGATTGTGCCGAACGGGATGAACAGCAACCACAACGCGCAGAACACAATCGCGCCTATTCTGGCGTGTGCTCGAAACGAGTGAAGTTGAAGACCGACGGCAAACTGAGCAACTCCCAGAAGCGTTGGCAGTCCCAGAATCGCCGCTGCGCCCAACCCGGACTTTCCATGGTGAGCAATAAACACCAGCCCCGGAATTGCGCATGAGACGGACAGCAACAACCCACCGAGCATCAGCACTCCCGCGATGGTCCTTACGTTTGCCTCGCAGTCGATGAACTGCCGTCGAATCTGTGTATCATCCTGCTGAAACGGATCTGCAACTTCAGGTCCAACCAGCGGCGCTGCGTAGGGATTGAATGACTCAGGCGGCATTAGAACTCACGGATGTTCCTGCACCGGGATCTCAAGTGGGAACGGAGTTTCCTGTTGTGGAATCAAAGGCAGTGGGATTTCAAGCTGCGGCGATATTGAAGATCGAGTTACATTGGATTCAGTTTTTTTCCCTCGCATAAAGATACCACCTGCCTGCTTAACCGCCTGTTCGTTAGATTGAATGTCCTTTTCGCCAACAGGTGCAATATTGCTCGTGGCGGCATGACTCCGCAACTGTTCTATGTCATTTGAGATTGCTCGCTGTCCGATATCAGCCGCGGCTAATTCTACGACCTCGGCAACCAGCTTAGCTTCAGGACCTTCATGACTTGCCATCGCCAGCAACTGATCAGCAATATCGCTGTATCCTCGCAACTTTTGAAACGTCCCAGCCAATAGCAATCGATCGGCCGACAATGGACGCTCTGCGAGCCAATTCCATAATGGGCCACCATGCGTGCGAGTTCGCTCGGCCACCTTTGCGCCATAGAGCTCTTCAACAGTAAACCAGGGACGTGATGGATCATTTTCCATGTCGAGTCCCGTCTTCAGATAACCGGCCGCGTGTGGAAAGTCACGGAGCGCGATCCTCACCATGGCCATCCGCAAATACGGAGCCCGACGATCTGGTGCCGTCTTGATAGCTGTTGAGTAAAACACGTCCGATGTGGCATAGTCAGATTTATGAAATGCGTCATCACCGCTTGATTGATATCGCAGGCTCTGAATTTTCTCGGTCAGTGAAGACGTTCTTTGGTCGCGAGGCACAGCATGAAACTCATTCAGCACGGGTGCGCCATCCGGCTGAACTGGCAATTGGGGTTCATTCGGAATCAATGGAAGAGCCGCTGGCTCCGGTGGGGGCGGTACCGCAAGATCGCCAGCCTTGTTCATATTGAAGCCGTTCGGATCCGCCGCAGGTGCAACGGAATCGATCATTCGAGGATCAATCATTTGACTGGAATTCGCAGCCGGAGCAAACGACTGCATATTGAGAATTGGCTGTACGTTCAAATTCGTATTCAACATCAACACAGTTGGAGCAATCCCGGCTCCTGGGAAATACGAATTCACTCCGGCAGCATACGGAAAACCATAATTGCCCCAGGGATCGTATATGCCATTGGGAAGATATCCGACATAGCCGTTGGTGATGTAGTTTCCGGAAGGAAAATTTGGACTAAAGACGCCCGTCCCGTATCCAAACACCGACGGGGAATAATTGTAGACTGGTGTCGAGAAAATCGCCGGCCCGTAACCTATTCCATAATTCACGCCACCATAACCGCCATTGTAAAGGCCGTAGTTCGTGACACCGAAATTGTCGGATGAATACGTCGCTGTGCCAAATCCATTTCCAAACGAGACACCACCCAATGGACGATTCGCGTCGAATCCGCCGTAGTTGCGATTAAAGGGAGCATTGTGAGGACCATTGAAAGCCCCGGAGCCCTGGTAGCCTCCGTAGTTGTAAGAACCACCACCGAACTGCTGGACCAGCCCGGGGCCACCAAAGTTTGGGGCGCCAGAAGTCCGAAAACCGCCAACCCCATGTTCATATCCGTGTTCTTGCACGGCACGATGTTGCCCAAAACATACTGTGCCGATGATCAAGAACCCAAAGGTGAGTAATAGATCCAGCAATCCACCACGGCAGCGATTTAAAAGTGAAAAGCTATTCATGGCACTGTCCAAAAATCGTTTAGTCGACAGAAACGTTCGATTCAGAAGTGCCGCCTCTCGCTCCGCGAGGGTAGCGTTCGTGTTCGTAACGAAAGACGCCCACCGGACGCCCCAGCGACGGCACTTGAGCCTGCTACCTTGGCGACTTCTTACCTGCGGCTCATCCAATACGACCGCGACGCAATTATCCCGCGGTTTTGCTCAATTCGCAAGAAGCAAAAACCACTCTGACCGCGATTCGAACGGACTCGTATTTCGCAGAAAGGATTGGCATCCTCGGTTGACAACTTCTCACAAATAGTGGAAATTCGGCTCGTTGGGAATCTACCCAGGAATTCGTAATGGTTTTCCATTACGACTTGTTAGTCAATTTATGTCGTTTACCCCTTCAAAGGAGCCACCCCTCATGATTCGATGGTCGATGTTAATGATCCTGTCAGTAGCGTCCGTCTGTTGCTTTACAGCGACGAACGCAGACGAGAACGACAAGCCTGCTGAAAAGAAGGCAACAAAAACAGAAAAAGCGGAATCGAAAGAATCCAAGGACGCCAAACCAGAATCTGCAGAAAAGAAATCGGAACTCAAAGAAGCAAAGCCTGACGGCGAAAAGAAAGAAGAATCAGAAGATAAGTTTACGGCCAAGTGCCCGGTCTCAGGTGAAGCGGCAACCAAAGAACAATTCACAGCCTACAAAGAGAAGGAAGTTTATTTCTGCTGTGAAAAATGCAAAGCAGCGTTTGAAGCCGAACCTGCAAAATTCGAAGTCAAAGCGAATCATCAGTTGGTGCAGACCAAACAGTTCAAACAGAAGAAGTGCCCGATCTCTGGCGCAGATTTTGTAAAAGAACAATCGGCTCGCGTGGCCCACGTCAACGTTCACTTCTGCTGTGAAAAATGCAAAGGTGCTGTGCAGAGCGCTGAAGCCGATGCGAAACTGGAAATGATCTTTGCAGCAAAGGCGTTCAAGAAAGCTTTTGTTGCGGTCAAAGAGAAGTCTGAAGACGATGATGCGACCGACAAGCCAAAAGCCGACAAAA
>JANOZG010000033.1:0-3399 GCA_031429275.1 Planctomycetota bacterium | reverse complement strand
TCATCTTGCCATTGACGCGAGTGGAGTTACCTTCGAATCTCGCGGACTGGCGTTTCCTTGCGACGACAACCATGTCTCGCATTTTTTCGCTCGACGTGCCTTCGCTTGTATCTGAGAGTTCTCGAAACGGTACCGGTGGCACTTCTATGTGAATATCGATTCGGTCAAGCAGTGGGCCGCTGATTCGACTCAAATATCGCTCGATCTGGATCGGCGTGCAGTTACAACTGCGTTTGGGATCACCACGAAATCCGCATGGGCATGGATTCATGGCGGCCACGAGCATGACACTGGCTGGAAATGTCACGCTTCCCATCGCGCGCGATATCGTGACATTTTGATCTTCGAGTGGCTGGCGGAGGACTTCCAGTGTCCGTCGGTTGAATTCCGGTAGCTCATCCAGAAACAGAATTCCGTTGTGTGAAAGACTTATCTCGCCGGGTTGCGGGATGCTTCCGCCACCAACAAGTCCTGCCTCACTTATCGTGTGATGAGGTGATCTGAATGGTCGTCGCAGCAACAATGGCTGGCCCGGTTCCAACTGCGCGACAGCGCTGTAGATACGGGTTGTTTCAAGACTTTCTTCCGGTTCCAGTTCGGGCAGAATGGTGCAAAGCCGCTGCGATAAGAGTGTCTTGCCTGTACCTGGTGAACCAATCATCAGCAAATGGTGACTTCCGGCTGCCGCGACAGTGACGGCGCGTTTAGCCATTTCCTGACCCTTGACATCAACATAGTCAATGTCGTAGCGCCCAAAGTCCCGGCGAGCGTGATCCCAGCTGAAGACAACTGGTTCCAGTGGCAACTGTGCCGTCAGAAAACCAACGGCCTCCGCCAAGGTTCCCACCGCAATGACATCGATACCTTCTACAACCGCTGCTTCCATGGCATTGGCGGCTGGCACAACGATATGTGTATGCCCGGAATCTCTGGCAGCGAGCGCCATCGAAAGGACGCCCTTGACGGCTCGCAGACTACCATCCAGCGCGAGTTCACCGATGTAGATCGTCTTGCGGCTGAAATCCTGTTCTGCCTGACCGTCGGCAGTCAACAGACCAAGCGCGATCGGCAAGTCGAGCGACGCAGCATCTTTTGGCAGGTCTGCTGGAGACAGATTTATGACGACTCGATCATCAGGCCGCCGGTATCCGCTGTTGACCAGCGCGCGTTCGATGCGGTGAATGCTTTCCTTGACGGCAGCTTCGGCCAGTCCCACGAGAATCGTCTTTGGCAGCGCGCCGGGCGAAATGTCCACTTCGACTTCGACCAGTCGCGCTTCGATGCCAAATAGAGTGTACGTTGCAAGTCGGGAAAGCATGTCACAATTTCTGCAGGGACATTGATGAAAATCACCGGGTCCCGCAGTGTGACGGTCTTTCGCTCTCCTTTCAATTCACGCCACGAGATCTTTTTTGCCGCGACCCTTCAGGCAAATTCACGCCGTTTCGCTCTCTGCACCAGAGTCTTCGACATCGAATTCATATTCTGAGTCGTCGTCATCGTCCTGCATGTCGGCTGAATCGGAGATTCGAGTCGATTGCTCGGATGCCGATCCGTCTTTGGCAAGACTCAGTTTGCTCATGATTTCAAAGCTGTCGCTTTCCGATTCGAACGGCCCTGAGATGTAAAATGGCTTTCCGTCTTTCCCCATTTCTACCAACTGCGTGCCGGTGGAAGAATCGATGTCGCCGAAGATCAGTCTTGCGGACCGATAGTCTGAGTGTGGCTTAAAGTCGAATCCTGCCGCGAACTCGATTGCGTCTTCCACCAGAAGACGAGCCGACGGAGCATCGATACGGCGTGGCCCCAAATTGCGGGCCTTCATCCCATCGATCAAGTCCGCGTACTGACTCGGAGACATGAAAGTGGCGAAACAGTTTTTAACTCCCAGACAGTAGCGATCTATCAGAAAGTTCGAAACCAGAATTTCCCCGGCAGAACATCGCCGAGCAATAATCACATAACCAAGGCCGCTGTCAATCAGCGAATCTGTCATCAAGCACTCCATCAGCGGTGCTTTTGAACGCAGGAGTACCCTTTCGGCTAGACCCATACTGCGTTTCAGCGTCATCTCATGTCGCTTGCCGTCGCGTTTTTTCTTCTTCTTTTCGAGTTGCTTGCGCCGTCGTGTTTCTGATGTGGCCATAAGGTTCCTCCGTGATTTCTTGAAGCCGCAACGTTCGTGAGTACCAATCGCACGCTACTGATTATGCCACAGTCCGTCAGGTTGTAAAGCCTGAAATAGATCGAACACCTTGCCTGAAGGCGGTCTCTGATTTCGGTGACTGATTGCTCGGCCCAAACTCTCTGTAATTCACCCGATATACGCCAACGTGAAGGAAGTCAATCCCGCGGCATGACCATGGTGCGTTCGTCTGCAACCCTCACAGCTTCCGCCTGCTTTTGGCGGAGTTCGTCAATGGCATCCTGAAGCGCCTGACGCGTGAGGCGGTTTTTGCGGAGCGACTGACTCATGTGAACTCGACTGGCAACGGCGTCGCCGAGAGCGAGCAGGACAAGCCACATGGAAATGAGAAGCAATCCCATGACGTATGCTGCTGCAAATCCCGGTGACGACTTGAATTGTGGCAAGTAGTCACACATCGAGATCAATGCCCCCAGTGTGATGGTGAGGGCCGAAGTCTGCATGCGGCGACGATACTGCTGCTCAAGGAATTTGAGTTCAGTGGGGTGAATTCCCGCATCGTTCAGATACAGACGTCGGCGGTAAACATGCCACGAAATCATGGCGATTCCAAAGAACCAGACGAGGGCCCCAACGCCTATAAACATGTAGTCAGTTGCCATGGAGTCAGCCCGATAGCCCCGGGATTTATAAATACCTCGAACCGACGTCATCGAGGTGTCCACGTGAAAACATTAAACAGTTTGCGGCAAGTGTCGTTCCAAATCAAGCAATGATCAGGATTTTGCGTCGCAAACTGTTTCATCGCATCACCTTAAGTTCCTAAACGCCGCGTTGTCTGCGGGGAATTCGCAGGACATGCCGTGCGATTTGATCCAGTGGCCGTTCAAAATTGCTGTTCGTTTCGGCGGGGCTGTGTATGCGTATCCGAGAATCAGGATGACTTCCATCCCGAATTCGCTGCGACTGTTGCGAACTCCTGGTGGCAGCGGCAGGTCGACAGCGTCAGGTCGACAGCGTCAGGTCGACAGCGTCAGGTCGACAGCGTCAGGCAGATCGCGAATGTCGTATCGCAGATAGACGGCTTTGCGACCGACGATTCGCCACGCCGTTTGGAAGCGATGGTGTCTGCACTGATCGCGATCAACGCCTTTCGGGAAAGATTTCAATCGTATCGCTGACGAGATGTTCTTTGGCTTCAGCGGGCTTGCGACCGATGGATGTTTTTGGCGACTTCTTGTCGGAGTTTTTGC
>JANOZG010000032.1:0-5114 GCA_031429275.1 Planctomycetota bacterium | reverse complement strand
TGCTCGAGTTCAGGAGCCGGATCGTTCCAAGCTGCACAAATTCTTTAAGCTTATGGGCTTCGGTCGCTTTTCCGCTGCGATGACTGATGAAGCCAGTTCTGACGAAGGGCTGCCTTTGGGAGACGTACCGCCAGCATCCATCGCGCCATTAATGGCATCACCTGAACCTGCGCAAGAATCGATTCGTCCGCGACAGCAGTCGTTATTCGAGTAGTTGATGATTCGCTGTCGATACTGGCTGAAATCCGTTTTTGCTGGAAATGCAATGATCTCCTGCTGCTGACCTGACGACTGGTGAGCCCAAAAAACTGACGGAGTCCATAGTCGGAATCCGACACACATCCAGCGCCGTACCTTGGTGGTCCGCTCTGAAATCGCAACCCGCCGACATTGCCTTATTGAAGTAAGTGGCACAGACAGATACACTTCCGGAGATAACTTCGCAAGATTTTAAGGAAACAGCCATGTCGCTCCCGGTGCTCTCCGGCCCTGTCCTCGTCGAAGAAGATCCATTGGATCTGATGGACGAAATCGACGCGTTAAAGAAAGAAAAGGATGCCACAATCCTGGCGCATTTCTACGTCGATGGAGATATTCAGGATATCGCTGACTTCACTGGCGACAGCTTAAAACTGGCTCGCGATGCGACACGAGTGACAACCTCCACGATTGTGTTTGCCGGCGTCCATTTCATGGGCGAATCGGCGAAGATCATGAATCCGGAGAAACGCGTGCTGATCCCGGATATGCTGGCAGGCTGCTCACTTGCGGATAGCTGTCCACCGGCGCAATTGGCGGCGTTTCAGGAACAATTGCGATCGCAGGGACGCGACTTTCAAACAGTTGCGTACATCAACACGTCTGCGGCGGTCAAGAGTCTTTGCGATTGGATCGTGACGAGCGGTAACGCGCGGGACATCATTGATCGTGTTCCCAAAGACAAAGAAATCCTGTTCGTGCCTGATCAGCATCTGGGACGATATCTTGTGGAAATCACCGGTCGAAAAATGATTCTGTGGCCGGGTTCGTGCATGGTGCATGAAATCTTCAGCATTCAGGATCTCATTCGAATCAAGAAAAAGAATCCGGGAAGCCTTGTGATGGCTCATCCGGAGTGCCCTCAGAATATTCTTGAGATCACCGATGTGATTGGCGGTACAGAAAAGATGCGGCAATATGTGATGGCTCGAAAGGAACCCACGACGTTCCTCGTGGCTACAGAAGCCGCCATGATTCATCCTCTCCAGAAAGCCGGGCCGCAGCATACTTATATTCCGGTGCCGGGTATTATGGCGTCGTCGGGAGAAACCTGTGCGTGCAATCGTTGCCCGCACATGTCTCGCAACACGCTGCAAAAAGTCCGAGACTGTTTGCGCGATGAAGGTCCGGAAATTGTCTGGCAGGATTATTTTAAACAAGCAAGAGCAGTGCTGGATAAGAGTTTGTTGCAGTAATTTGGATGATGGGTGCTGACACAAAATAAGGACATTCTGAATCTAAGGCTACGCGCCTTGCCAGCCTGGCTGGCATTCCTCACAACGCCATGGAGAGCGGAAAATTCGATGAAAACGGAGACACAGGATCATCCATACGGCAAGGCCGTTGCCCGACTGATCGAAGAATTTGGCAGGCTGCCGGGCATTGGTCGAAAGTCCGCTGAACGACTGGCGAATCACGTTTTATCCAGCACCAGCGACGAAGCGAATGCACTCGCGGATGCGATCCGCAATGTGAAGCTCAGCGTCAAACGCTGCTCGATGTGCTTCAATCTGACAGAAGACACACTCTGCCAGATCTGCCGTGACTCGCGCCGCGATCAGCATGTCGTCTGTGTCGTCGAACAGCCAAAAGATGTCGTGGCCCTGGAATCCAGTGGAGCCTATTCTGGACTCTACCACGTCCTTGGCGGTCGCATCGCTCCCCTTGACGGAGTTGGCCCAGAGGATCTGACGATCCAGCAGCTGGTACATCGGATTCGCAAGCAGGGCATCACAGAACTTGTGATGGCAACAAATCCAACATTGGAAGGTGATGGCACTGCGCTGTTCATCACCAATCTGCTTCAAAATGATAAGGTTCGGATTACTCGGCTGGCACGAGGCATCGCTTCTGGCAGCGTGCTTGAGTTCGCAAATCGCGAAATGCTGGCCGATGCGTTGAAGGGACGTCAGCAGTTTTAGACCAGCATTCAGGATCAATGTGACCATGACGCAGATCCCTGCCGCTTATCGTCTGCGAGCTTTGGCGGGCACATTCTTTCGACGCAGTATCACACGATCCCGCAACCAGTTTCTGCAATCCGCAAGAACATTGTGTCGCCAGACTCAACAGACACTGCTCACCGATTTGCTGCGGCTGAATCAGTCGTCTGAGTTCTCGCGCAGACATGGACTGACGGAACGCACGACACTTGCTGATTTTCGAAAACAGATACCTGTCTCCGATTACGAACTCGTCCGCAGCAGTATTGAGCAAGTCGCCAGCGGAAATCATGGAGCACTGCTTGGCGAATCCAATCAGCTGCAAATGTTTGCCATGACAAGCGGCACGACGGCGGCGTCGAAACTGATCCCGGTCACAACCCGATTTCTTGACGACTATCGTCGAGGATGGCAGGCCTGGGGCATCGGGACATATACTGATCATGTGATGCTGCAAAAGCTCAACATCATGCAGATCTCCAGCACTCACCAGAGGACTCGATCAGCCGACGGTACACCCTGCGGCAATATCAGCGGACTCGTCGCTGCGATGCAGAAACGCACGGTCCGGTCGATGTACACAATTCCTGCAGCTGTGGCGGAAGTTGATCATGCCGAAGCCAAAAGATACTTGATCCTGCGTCTGGCTCTGGCTGATCCCTGGATCGGTATGACAATCACAGCCAATCCCAGCACACTGCTGCAGCTTGCAGAATCTGCCAACGCACGAGCAGATGCCTTGATTCGTGATATCCGCAATGGTGGTGTGTCCGAAGTTGATTTTCCGTCGGGACAAATGCATGTGCTAAAACAGCGCCTCCGTCCCAACATTCACCGTGCTGGACAGCTGCAGAAAATCCTCGATCAGTTCGGATCACTACCGCCTCGCCAATGCTGGCCGATGTTACAGGCGCTGGGAGTTTGGTCTGGTGGTAGCGCGGCGGCCTATCTTCCAAAACTGAAACAGGTTTACGACGGAATCGTGATTCGAGATCATGGCTTGCATGCCAGTGAAGGACGCATGACGCTTCCGCTGCATGATGCGACGTCGTCCGGTCTGCTTGAGATTCAAACGCACTTCTTCGAATTTCTGCCGATCGCTGAGGCGGATTCGTCTACGCCTGTCGTGCTCGAAGCTCATGAACTTCAGGAGGGAGCCGAGTACTTCATACTTCTGACGACAAGCTCCGGACTGTATCGATATAACATTCGTGACGTTGTCCGCTGCACGGGATTTTACGGCACCACACCGCTGTTGGAGTTTCGCCACAAAGGCGCGCATATCTCCAGTATCACAGGGGAAAAACTCACAGAATCGCAGGTCGTTGAAGCCGTAAACCAGGCGGCTAAGGCTTGTGGGATTGATCTTGATCTCTACACATTAACGCCGCAGTGGGGCTCCCCCCCGGGATACACATTATTCGTAAAATACGTAGCGAACTCGCCTGGTGGCGGAGTGACTACACTGGGGTGTTTTGCAGATGTTGTTGACGAAAAACTGGCCGATTGCAACGTCGAATATCAGGAAAAACGCGAATCAGGCAGACTGTCGAAGGTCTGCGTCGAAACGCTGCGGTCTGAACAATGGGCGGCGTTTATTTCCGTGCGGCAGTCGCGTGGTGGCGGGAGTCTGGAGCAGTACAAACATCCGTGTTTGTTGCCGGATCCGGAGTTCAGTGGTCTATTCCTGAATTCGCTTGCCAGATAGTGTTTTCCACTGGAATTCACTGGCTGGAAATCTGAACCGACTGCAACTGGTGGGTTAAAGTGTTGATGGCATTTGATTTGCTGCAACCGAGACGGAATTGTCAGAATCGGTCCATTTGGCAGTCTGGCCATTCGCCCATTCACAACGCCTTTCTTCTGGCCCGCCAACTGGTATTCTTCCGCAATGAGCAAACGCGATTTTTACGAAGTACTGGGTGTTTCCAAAACCGCCTCGCAGGACGAAATCCGCAAGGCTTACAAGAAGCTTGCGCGCAAGTTTCATCCGGACGTGAAGCCAGCAGATCCCGATGCGGAAAAGAAGTTTTCCGAAATCACCGAAGCATACGACGTTCTGAGCGACGAAGAGAAACGCAAAAACTTCGACCAATTTGGTCACGGGTTTCGTGGAGCTGGACCCGGCGGCGGGAATCCGTTTCAAGGATTCGGCGGCGGTGGTGGTCAGGCATTTGATATCGAAGATCTACTGGGCGGTATGTTCGGCGGTGGTGGCGGGCGAGGTGGCAATCCGTTCGCGGGCGGTGGTGGTCGTCGAGGTCAATCGAGGCCGCAAAAAGGCAACGACGTCAAAGCCGAAATCACGGTTCCTTTCATCGTCGCCGTTGATGGTGGCGAACATTCACTCTCGGTGCAGCAGGGATCAACGACAGAGCGATTGACAGTCAAGATTCCTGCGGGCATTGATGATGGTCAGACGATTCGCCTGGCCGGTCAGGGAGGCAGCGGAGTTGCTGGCGGATCGTCGGGAGATCTGCTCGTCACCATCCACATCGCGCCGCATCCGTGGTTTCGCCGTGAAGGTCAGAACCTGATGATCGATGTGCCGTTGTCTCCCAGCGAGGCCGCACTGGGGGCAAAGATTGACGTGCCGACATTGTCCGAAGGTGAAGTTGTGTTGAGCGTCCCACCGGGCACATCCAGCGGTGCGAAGCTTCGACTTCGAGGCAAAGGCGTTCGCAATCCAAAGACCGGCGACAAAGGCGACCAATTCGTTGTGCTCAAGGTCGTGCTGCCGAAAGAACTCAGCGAAGAAGCCCGCGCGCTGTATCAACAGCTCGCTGAACTTCAGACCTCCAGTCCCCGTGCGGGTTTGTGGTCCTGATACTGGCGAGCGGCATGCGTCAGCTTGCCGGTACGAATGCGACTAAACAGTAGCCATCAGGCTCCGTCGTGAAGAGCCCCTATCAA
>JANOZG010000031.1:0-8517 GCA_031429275.1 Planctomycetota bacterium | reverse complement strand
GTAACCCGCGATCGGATCGACGTCACGGTCGAAGTTATCCTCGAAGACCTCTACCTGTTCCACAACCTCAAGCCCAACGCAGCCGATTTCCTGGATGCCGCCACCATTCAGCGCGGCATTGAGCTGCATCAAATCTTCGTCGCCACGCGCTTTGTCATTCGGGACGCCGACGGCTCAATCCGGTCGCCGATCCAGCCGCCGACCGTCACAGCCTCCATTCCGGAGCAAGGCGTATCGCTCGCCGAGCTGATGGCACACAAGCTCACCTTCGCGATGCAGTACCACTGCTCGGCGCCGCCCGAGTTCCTGACGTTTGAGCAACAGTTCACCGATGCCGACGGCATCCTGCTGTCCGAAATGCAGTTGCAGGTCCGCCAGGAAAATGCCGACGACACGATCAGCAAAGCGCTTGTCCCGAACGCACCCGAAACCGTTCGCTTCGACTGGACGAATCCGCCGCTGTCAAAGGATGCGTCCGAACAGGAACGCGAACACTGGGCCAAACAGCAGCAGGAAGAAACGCTCGGCATCACCAGCTACAGCTCGGTCTATACGTTCCTGTACATCGAGCAGCATGAGGTCCGCCACGAAATCCTCATCCCGCTGCTGACACTCGAGCAGAGTCTTCCGCTGCCGCGCGCACAAAAAGACTTCCTGACAGTCCCGGAGCAGGATGCTGTTCGACCGCTGATCGAAGCGTTCTTCACATCCGGCAATCCCGTCGAAGTTGATGGCATCCGCGTGGTCCCGGTCGTCGAACGCTGCGACTTCTACGGCGTCAATTTCCGCGACTTCGCACAGGTCACCGATCGGAAACCGGTCGCCATGTCCAGCGCCCGCGTGGGCATCATCCTGTCGTATCCCGTCGCGTCATCGCCGAGGAAACTCACTCTGACCTGGGATCGATTTCATAAGTCGCTCTGGGCCGTCAACATGATCGTCTTCGCCGGAGACCGGGCATCCCGGAAGACCCTTTCCCGGATCGGCGCCAACAACATCTTCGAATGGACGTCGCCGGACGATTCGCCTGCCACACAGGATTTTGTCCTCGCCCCCATCGTCGCCAGACTCCCGCCTCTCCCGACGATCCGAGTCCCCGCGCTGTCATTGATCGCCGTGGCGTTTTCCGTGGCTGCGCTGATCCGCACGGTGCGCGGCAAACTCCGTGCGACAACGCTGTGGACACTCCTGCTTCTGTGGTGTGCCGCTGCCGGGTCGTGGGTCTGCGACGTTGGCACTTTCACGACGCGCTGGGGATCACCGCCTCCGATCTCCGACGACGAAGCCCGCCGCGTCGTGACGCAGCTACTGTCCAGCGCTTACGAAGCCTTCCGCTATCGCGGCGAAAACGAAGTCTACGACGCCCTGGCCGTCAGCACCTCTGGCGAAGTTCTGGAGGATCTCTATCTGCAGATCCAGCAGAGCCTGAGAATGGCCGAGCAAGGCGGTGCCGTCGCGCGCGTGAAGCAGATCGACGTCATCGAAGCCGTCCTGCAGACTCCATCGATAACGGGCAATCCACAGCATTCTGAGTTTGCATTCTCCTGCCACTGCCGCTGGAACCTCTCCGGCACCGTCGAGCACTGGGGCCACATCCATCAGCGCACGAACCAGTTCCAGGCCAGCCTCCTGGTCGAACCCGTTCCCGAGCCCCTGCGCGACGCAGCCTTAACCGTCCAGCACTGGAAGCTCACTCGCATAGACGTCACCGACAGCCAGCGCCTTAACTTCGAAACACGCCTGAGACAAATCGAGTCACCCTGACCACGACACTTGCTTTGTCCAGGAATCATGTTCTGCGTGTTTGGGTTGCCTTCGCTGCACCTTTGATCGCGTATGGACTGGGGACGCTTCACACGGTCGCGGTACTTGAGACACTTGTGCACAGAACAGCATCCCATCGTTTCACCGCGTGCCCAGCGGGCCGTGATTTCAGAGTGCTGCAACAGAGGGCGGGCCCGTTGGGCACGCGGTGAAACGGTACTTCAGGCCATGATCTCACTGATCACGCGGCCCTGAGGCACGACTTCGTGCGGTCGTCCGAGGGCATCGAGAATCTGCGTGGTTGACTGCACGCCGAGCAGACGATAAATCGTCGCCATCACGTCGCCGGGGCTGACGGGCGATTCGGCAGGCACGGAACCTGTGCGGTCGCTGGCTCCGTAAACAAAACCCTCGCGAATTCCGGCTCCTGCCAGCATGACCGTGTAGCAGGAGTTCCAGTGGTCTCGGCCTGCGTTGGCGTTGATTCTGGGGCTTCGCCCAAAGTCGCCAAGCACACACACGAGCGTTCGTTCCAGCAGACCACGATCGTCCAGATCCTGCAGCAGGCTGCTGCATGCGGCGTCGAATTCCGGCAGCAGGATTTTCTTGAGCTTGTTGAAGTTGTCGCCGTGGGTATCCCAGGTTGCGTTCGCATCCGGAGCCCATGACAGCGTGACGAACCGCGTTCCGGCCTCCACCAGTCTTCGAGCGAGCAGCGTGCTCTGACCATAGATGTTGCGACCGTAACGCGCCCGCATCTCGGGAGTTTCCCGATTCAGATCAAACGCCTGTTGAGCGGCATCGGAAGTCAGCAGTTCAAACGCGCGCGATTGAAAGTCGTCGATCGCGGTGAGCGACGCTTCGTTGCGGATCTTCAGGCCCCGGCCAAGGTCCGACAGCAATTGCGAGCGATCCGTCATGCGTGCAGGAGTCACCGGTGCGGGTAGCGAGAGATTGTCGACGTGAAAATCTGCGGCATCGGGATTGTTAAGGACCCAGAATGGATCGAATGTCGGCCCCATGAAGCCTGCCAGAAATCCCGGCTGCAACGGTCCGCCGGCGCCTTCTTTGGTCTTGTAGGGCAGTGAGATGTAAGGCAGAGTCCGATTGGCTGCCGGTCGCAGCTTGGCAAGGACTGAGCCAGGAGACGGGTTATCAGTCGGCTTCGCACCACCTCCCTGTTCGCCTCGATCATGCCCTGTCAGCGCCGCGTAGACAGCGGCCGCGTGCGAATTGTTGACGCCGTGATGCATGGATCGAATCAACGTGGTGCGATGCATCTGCTGGGCGAGACGCGGCAGATGTTCAGAAACCGGAACGCCCGGAAGACTGCTGGCGATCGGATCGAACTCACCGCGGACTTCGGTTGGTGCTTCCGGCTTCATGTCCCACATGTCCAGGTGACTGGGACCTCCATTCAGAAACAAAATGATGCAGTGATCGGCTTTGGCAACGAGAGCATCGGCACTCGCCGCGCGCAGCGACCGAGTACTCAGCAACCCAGGCAATCCAGCCGCGCCGATCTGCAGCATGCTGCGGCGACTGACTTCGGAGAAGATTCGTGCGAATTTGGCTGATCGCATTCAATGACCCCCTCGGCTATGACAATCTGCAATGTTCGATACCGTGATAGATACAAACAAGGGTTGCCATTGTCTACCGTCGCTGGCCGCCGAGAAATCCTACGCCCTCAGCAAGATCTCGGCGGAAACGCGACGTGCGTGCCAGCAGATCTGTGAGCCGATGATCATCATCGATAACGCTTTGGCAGATGTTATCAACAGATGGAAACAGACCTTCTGAAATTCGAGTTTCCACCATCGTCTGCGCAAGTTTATGAATTTGCGCAGACAGACCACGCCGCAAACGCCACGTGTAGCTAAGAACAAGCATCCCTGACCACAAAATCAAAAAGATCGTCGCCGGGATATAGAAATCAACGGTTAACAACGGCTCGCTGAGCGAAGACATCCCCACGATCGGTGCCAGAAACGAGCTCCAGAAAAAGTTGTGTCCGATGCGACCGATCAGAAACGCAACGTACAGCAACAACAGAATCTCGTAACGATAACGCGTTGTCGCTGAACAATTCTGTTCTGCGAGCTGTTCAATCAACTCATCGATGCCACGGCGCGCGTCGCCAAGGAACTGGCTTTCCACAGTTGCAGCGCGGCGGCGAAGCTGACTCAAATCGCGGCGATCATTGAATTCCGGCGATTCGATCCCCGCAGTATGCACATACCCGGAAACCACCATCCGCGACTCCTGCAGGTGCTGATCGGTAATCCCAAATGATGCCAGTCGTTCCAGAGACGTTTCTGCTTCCTGTTCTTCAGCCCGCGACTTTAGCCACCTTGCACCCTGAACGGCACCGATCAATGCCATTTGGGCTGAAGAGCGGGCTCGAAAGAAACTGAACGAAGCGATAAACGCTCCAAGGCCGTTGTATAAACGCAGCACTGCGGAGAATGGACTGAATCCCCAGATGTTCGTGACAGCACTCAGCAGTCGCCGCTCCCACAGATTTCGATTCACCAGCAATTCATCTCGCAACTGATTCGTCAGCGTGTCCCGCAGTTTCGTTCGCTGCTGCTCAAGAACCTCCTGCAGCTTACGCACATGCGGCAGTTCCTGATCGTAGTCTCGGCGACACACGGTCAACGCCTCCTCCAGCAGATCAATCAGGTTAGCGCGACGAATGGCGACTCGTCGCGATGTCCCCAGTTGGTTCGTCAACAGTTCCTGCAATCGTCCAAAATCTCCCGACGGACGATGCCCCTGAGATTGCTCGTTGAATGCTCGTCTCGAATCCACGAAAAACATATCCGGAACCTGAAACGACGGAGACAGGCTCTGTCGCCAGTCTTCGCGAATGTCCGAATCCTGTTCCGCGTGCGTCTGCACAAAAACGAGTCGACATCCCGCGGCTGCATCCGCCAGCTCTTCCGCAATTCGGGCGCTGCGATATTTTTGCTGAGTCGAAACGTAAAGCAGAACATCGCAATGCGGAAGAATCGATCGCAGTCGTGCGAGATTACTGCCTGATTCGGCCGCTTCGCTGGTATCCGGGTCCGGGCAATCAATGATGATCAGATCCCGGAGGACTGGAGCGTCAAGTCGTTTGATATGAAACTGACTCAGATCCAGCCCCAGGGCATTCGTTTCCAGATCGGGATGAACCAGCAGAATTGGCATGGTGGTTGTCGGACGCTGGCGACCTGATTCCGAAGCTTCCTGGCCGATCAGAGCATTCACAAGAGTGCTCTTGCCAGTCCCGGTGCCTCCGAACGTCGCGACGACCAAAGGTGACTCGAGGCGAATTCGCAGCGAATGCACGCGATCGACGATTTTCGAAACCAGCGATCGAGCTTTCTTCGCAGAATCCCACGCTGGCGAATCCTTCATCCAGCGCTGGACTCGCACGACAAGGTCATCAATGTCCGCAAGGATCGTCAGTTGTTGCAGTTCAGGGGTGGGCGACATGAATTAATGTTCCGCAGTCGGACGAATTCTGTGAACGATGTTTGTAATGCGATTCGCAGCCTCTGCAATTTCCTCAGCGGAATTCTGAAAACCCAGCGAGAACCGCACCGAAGACTTACAGATTTCCGGATCAATCCCCATGGCCAGCAACGACGGTGCCGCTTGAGCCGAACCGCTGGCACAGGTACTTCCCAGCGAACAGGCCACACCTGCCAAGTGCAGATTCACCAACATCGCTTCGCCAGGAATCCCCTGAAACGCAATGCTCAAAGTATTCGCCAGTCGTACAGCTTGATCTCCATGCACAACAACCGGACCGCAGCGTTTGATCAGGTCTTGTTGTAATTGATCTCGCAGCGCACGAATTCTGGCCGAGCGATTTTCTGCATCTGATGACCAGATCTGCAACGCCTTTGCCATCCCTGCAATCAATGGAACGGGTTCTGTTCCCGCGCGACGGCCATGTTCCTGATGCCCGCCTTCCAGCAATGGAGGAATCTTAACGCCACGTTTTAGCAGCAACGCCCCGACACCACGCGGGCCGTGAAATTTATGCGCGCCAAATGCCAGTGCCGTGGCACCTGACGCTTCAAAATCCACCGGCGTCTTCCCGACGGCCTGCACGGCATCCAACAATAGAGCCGCTCCATGCTGGCGACAGAGATTCGCGAGTCGCGAAACATCCTGAATCACGCCAGTTTCATTGTGCGCCAGAATGACGCAGACGAGCTTGATGTCTTGCCAGGGAAGAGTATCCCACTGCGTCTCATCCAACCGTCCTTGACAATCCACGGGCAGTGTCACAGTTTTCCAGCCGTTCTGCCGAACCTTTTCGCACGCAGCCGAAGTTGCGGGATGTTCTCCAGCCGTGAGTGCGATCGTTCCTTGGCGACCAAACGTAAAACCATAAATCGCCATATTGATGGATTCGGTACCACCGCTGGTGAAGATGATTTCCGATTCATCGGCATTCAAAATATCGGCGAAGGATTCACGACTATCTTCCAGCACTCGCCGCGCTTCACGACCGAAGGAATGTTGGCTGCCTGGATTTGCGAACGCAGTCGCCCACGCTTCCATCACACATTGCGTTACCTCTGGAAAGAGCGGGGTGGTGGCGTTGTTGTCGAGGTAAATTGGTGTCATTTGCATTTTAAGAATTAGACAATTGTCCGCCGCATCGGCTTTTGGGATTCAGACTTCCCGATGTCGTTACAGTTTGGCAAATTTTTCGCGAAGTTGACAGCCTGCCGACTTCATCAAACCTGGCCAGCGGCAGATGCCACGCTTGCCGGCAGCATGCGACGAAAGTGGGGCTCAATGACTGGTCGGCAAAAAACAGTCAGATCGTGATGCTGAATGCGACGACGTCGAATGGATTGGCAACAATCTGGCGACTGCGATCCGAGGTCCGGGGGTAAAAGGGGCAGGTTTCATTTAAATGATACCAGACCCCTTATTCGGCTTCAGACCCCTTATTCGGCTTCCGGCTGGGCCGTGCATGCGAGCGGGCTGATGTCGCCGGAGGCATTGCGGAAGGAATGCGATGAACTTCTGAAACGGATCGCAGCATGTCGAGTCGGAGATCGTCCGGAAAGACTGAAGCCGCGTGTGATCAAACGCCGCCGCCACTGTTACCCGCTGATGCAGAAGCCTCGCCATGTCCTCAGAGCCGAATTGCGTAAACACTGCACATGAAGTCACTTACAACCACGACATTGCCATTCGTTCCTGACAGCTTTTTGCGTTCCTTTTCAAAATCAGTCTGCACCAGTCCCGTTTGACGAAAATCCGTCTTGACGATTCTCCTGGCAACGACGTAGCGTTCCGGTTTACAATCATGCTGCTCACTCACGCACCACTGAAGATAACATGCGAGTCCTCGTTACCGGTTCCTCAATGTTTTTCACGGCGAGGCTGATTCAGGGGCTGACCACCAGCGGGATCGATGTGACGGCTGCCGACCATCACTGGTGGTCCGTGGGAAAGGCTGTCCGGGGAACGAAGTGGCTCTGCACACCAACCCTTTCCCGCGATCCCGCCGGGTATCTCGCCGCGCTGGTTCGGGAACTCAAGGCTCGACCGTACGATCTGCTGCTGCCTACATTCGAAGAAACGCTACTGCTGGCAGAATTCCGTGACGAGGTGGAGTCGCTGACAACTCTGCTGTTGCCGCCCATTGACGTGATGTGGCGACTGCATCATAAGCCCAGCCTTTACGGAATCTGCTGCGATCTGGGAATCCCGACGCCTCCGACTGTGCCTCATCCGAATATCGAGGATCTGGAACGCCAGATGATCGCGCTGCGGTTCCCAGTCGTGCTGAAGCTTCCCGCCAGCAACAACAGTATCGGCCGAGAGTATTGCGATACGATGCCGCAGCTTGTTGAACGGTTTCGACTGCTCCACGACAGTGAAACTCGCCGTCATGCCGCGCCGCCGTTCGTACAGCAGAAGATTCAGGGCAAACCAATCTATACGCTCATGTTGTGTCATCAGGGGCGCAAACTGGGAGAGGTCATTTATCGTCCGCTGCGATGCTTTCCTGAAAATGATGGCACGTCCTCGCACAGGGAATCGATCGCTCATCCCGAAATTGCGGAATTGAGTGACCGCCTGGCCGCTGCCACTCGTTGGACCGGTTTCCTGGGCCTGGACTTTATTGTTGACCACGACAATGGCACTCCTTATTTGATTGATGCAAATCCGCGGGCGAATCCGGCAGTTCAGCTGGGTTATCTTGGCGGTATCGACTGGACGGGATTGCTGACCGATGTCATACGTGGAGGTCATCCGACTCCAGTGGCAGCTCGACCCGGTGTCCGCAACTGTACCCCACTGCTGGACACACTGTGGGTGATCGACGGTTTCAGGCCGCAGCGGAACTGGGCAAAAAACATCGGCCACCGAATTCACAAAGTCTTCAGACCGGGCTGGGCCGTGGACTCCGGTCATGACTTCCTGGGTCGAAGCGAATGGCTCTGCCACATGGCGCTGGCATGGCAGGGTTTTTCAGCGGTCAGTTCGGCGCTCCTGACGAGGCAGGCTCTTGGACAGTGTTTCCTCAACGGCACCAACTATGACTCGTCGACCGTGGAGTCAATGCGGCAGTCGCACGGGATGCCAGTCGATACTGAAACGCAGATGACCAGCCATTAGCCCGGATTGCGCGCAGGATTGTAGGGTGGGTCAAGTCAACGGCAATGGCGGGTCTGCAGACGCTCGATGGTCTCGAACGCCGATGTCACTGCCCAGCCTGTGAAATCCACG
>JANOZG010000030.1:0-9756 GCA_031429275.1 Planctomycetota bacterium | reverse complement strand
TGGGCTGTGCGACAAATAGCAAAATTGGGTTTTTCTCTCTTGCCAAAAGTTGACGATTTCTGTTCCATTTCGGTGATTGGATCGGGATTACTTTTCAGGAGCAATGGAATGCGCACCACCACGTCAGTGTCGTCAGAATATAGTTCACCTGTGAAAAAGCTTGCAGTTTTCTTCGAGAAGGCTCGAGATCGTTGGAAGGCAAAATACATTGCCAAGAGAGATCAGGCTATCCTCCTGGCCAATCAAGTCCGTGCTGTGGAGAAAAGCCGTGAGCATTGGAAATCGGTGGCTCAGGAAGCCAAACGGGAACTCCTCGAGATGAAACAAGCTCAAAACAATCTCTGACACCGACCCTCAGTCAATCCAATTCCCTTGCAACCCTGCCGTCTGAAGTTCGGCTGCCCGATCATCAATACTCCATCGCCGCAATCCTGCAAGCTGTCCAGATTTATACAGTCGGCATCATCAGCTTTCATGCGTGTTGCAGAGTGATAGGGTTACTTAAACCAGAACTCTCTGCCTTCAACAGTGTTCCCACCAACAACACGATCCAGTCGTGGGTACTTCGCATTGGATTGTATCAGCTCTCACGGCCGGTCGAACGTGCCGATGACTGGGTGATAATCCTTGACCATACCTGTCAGCTCGGTCCCTATAAATGCCTGACCGTGTTAGGGATTCGGCTGAGTCACTGGGCCACGCTGAACAGGCCGCTGGTCATTCAGGATCTGTCTGTGCTGATGATCCGCGTGGTCACCAGTTCCACCGGGCTGCTTGTTCAGCAACAGTTGCTGGAGGTGCAGGATCGAATCGGAAGGATCGCAGCGATTGTCAGCGACCAGGGTTCTGACTTAGTCTGTGGCAGCAAACTTTTCGCCAATCAACAGGCTGAAAAAGCCGCTGCGGCAAATTCTGGCCAACTGGCAATATCGCAGGAAAATGCTGGTGGTTTCGATGTTTTTCAGCCCGACGCCGTTCAGCCCGACGCCTCGCAGGACGACGATTCACGGCCCAACGTATCGCAGCACGCCGCGCCACAATTGTTCGATGCCAATGACTTTGCGGTGGCCGAACGAACCAAACCGCTGGTGCTGAAAGATTACTCGCACGCCTCGTCGCATCTCCTGAAGGCTCATCTTGAAGTCGATCCGAAGTGGGCTGAATTTCTTTCACTGTGCGGCAAGACGCAGCCGAAAGTCAAGCAGATGATCTGGGGCGCATTGGCACCGCCGACTCAGAAGGTCAAAGGTCGATATATGAATATTGGCGAAATGATTCGTTGGGGTAAAATGATGCATGATCTGCTGCGAGGTTACGCGGGAACTCTTCCCGAAGGTGTCGATCGTTCGATGCTCAAGCAAAAGTATGGCTGGGTGAATGACTTCGCCGAGTCACTGAAGGTCTGGTTTGAGATCGACATCCTTCGTGAGCAATCTCTGCAGGTGGTTCGCGTGTTGGGGTACAGCAGCGTGACTGTTGACGCGATCGGGTCGGGGCAACGACCTTACCGAAATTATGTCGGTTCTCAGAAGATGGCGACGGCGTTACTGGATTTGGCTCGGGAACAATGCCGTGATATTCCAGAAGGCGTAAGTTATCCCGGGAGCAGCGAAGTGATTGAATCTCTGATCGGCAAAAACAAACAGGCTCAGGATCAGCACAGTCGAGGTGGTTTCACAAAGATGTTGCTTGCGATCGGCGCGAGCACCGTGGATATCACTCAGAGTGTGGTGATGGAATCCCTTTCCGCAGTCCGCGAGATTGATGTCCGACAATGGGCGAAAGAGGCTCTGGGAACTACGCTTTCCAGCATGCGACGCCTCGCATTTCCCGGAACAAAAGACGCATAAGGAAATATTTCAAGGATTGCTATTTGTCGCATAGCCCAGTCTCTGGCTCCCTTGTGCTTGATTCGCTGCAGCCGGTTTGTCACGAAATTGATCTTGTCGATTGAATTCCCTTCCATGGTTGCGATCGTTTTAAGAAAGCCCTTTGGACCACCTGGAAAGTCCCGAAGCGCATTCCGGTTGAATACGAGCGATTTCGTGGGCCTGCATTTGTTCAATGATTTACCTGCGTACCGAGAGCCGATTTCGCGTAATACGGTCCAGATCGCTACTGCCGCGTCCTCATCAGACTTCGATACGACAAGATCCCATTGAATTGGATCTCGGTATTGATGTTGCTTCAGCTGTTCTGCCGGCTTGGCATTGCCGATCACGGCAACCTGACTGACAACGCGAATCAAGATATCGTCATCGCTTTGCGATTTCCATGTATCTGGATGCGGCAATTCGGGAGGTTTGTGGCCCGTGAGTACGAACTTCAAACGTGCAATGTGTTTGTCGTCGATGGAGAGCATCATGGAGTCCACGGCATGCGAGGAGGCAGAATTGCAATCTACTCGAATCGTAACCCGCGTGCTACTTTGTCGCGAGTTAGACGCCGGCTTTGCGTGAGCTCCACCAGTTTTGTCAGCGCGGCAACTTACGCCATACACAAGTCTGCTCAGCCCACTGCACGACTCCCGCCACCCGCTGCAAATCCCTCAAACACACCTCGTCCCGCGCGCTCTCAGCCCTTGGCAAAAGCAACAACTGCTCCTGAATGCTCGGTGCCAACATCAGCAAATTCATGATCTGGGTCATCCGCGCCCGTGTCACATTCCCCAGCCGGGCCAGCTCCGAATAGTTCTTCACCGCCCCCGACTGAATCAACGCGTCGAAATGGATCGCCAGCGCCATCAACCTCGTGATCCGCGGCAGACGGCCGATCCCGGACTCGTTGAGTCACAGGACAACGTCGAAGAGAATTAAACCCATCCACCAGAGCGGCGGTCGTCAGCCGCTCTCCACTCGGTCTCGCCGTTGCAGCCATCGAGCCACTAGCCAGCACGCTGTTGCCCAACTCAAACCTGCCATCCAGCCCGCCAGAACATCCGTCGGGTAATGAACTCCCAGGTACACGCGACTGATCCCGACAATTACGGGGATCAGGATCGCCAGAAACAGAAGATAAGCTCTCACGCGCCAGTGCGTCACGACCGTGTCTACAATCGCGCCCAATGTGATGTAGACGATGGCGGAAATCATCGAATGTGCGCTGGGAAAGCTGCTGCTTGCGACGAATGAGAGGTGGGGCACCAACTCCGGTCGCGGGCGGGAGAAAACATGCTTGAGTCCAAAGGCCAGGACAGCTCCGCTGCTTGCGGCCGCCAGCAGAAAAATCATGAGGTGCCGTTTTCCTGTGAGCCAGAGATAACCAGACACCGCAAACGTGAAGAAGACCAGCCAACCCACACCACCCAGGGCCGTCGCATCTCGCGCCAATTCCTGCGCCCACTGTGGACCCAGCGGATCGGCAAGGTTGTCGGGATGACGTAAAGCCCGGATCGCCCAGTCATCAAAATCCTGAGTACCTCCTTCCATCACTTTATCCGCGACAACAATGAATACCCAGATCCCGGCCGCGATTAACAGCAAAGCCAGCATCATGACTGGTTCGGTAGCGCCGAGCCAGCGTTTGGCTTGTTGCAGAGTGGCTTGAAATGAGTCGTAAAGTTTCATCGACTTCCTGGTTGAAATTGACCGATGCTTGGAGCGAGCGTGCCGACGGTCGGCATCAAGCTGAACGATGACATACAATTCCTTATTTGTCGACGGTGTGGGGTCATGCCACCTGGCGGATTCATTGATGTCAGCGATCCCTGCCTCGATGTGCCCTCACGTCGCGAAGATCTCCAGCACCGAGGCCTGCTGCTCACTCCACGCCATCACTCCCGCCACCCACTGCAAATCCCTCAAACACACATCTTCGCGCCCCGCTTCCACTCTAGACAAGAACAAGATCTGCTCCTGCAGCGCCGGTGCCAGCATCAGCAAATTCATGATCTGCGTCATCCGCTGTCGCGATTGCAGACCTAGGCAAGCCGGAAGAAATTGGCAGAGTGTTCGCCGGGTTTCAGAAGTATTTGTGTCAAGGTGGGGCGTAAACAATTTACGCATCGTCTGATGCGTTCAGGCGAGGTGCTGGAGACCTTTGGTGAATTGGCGATAGACATCAGGATTTGATGCGGCTATGGCTTCAGGCGAGCGTGGCGGCATTGGTGAATGTTCAGGCGGCGGAAGCGGTTGACGCTGAGTTGAAGCGACGGGCGGCGAAGGGGAACTGAATGGGAGAGAGCTTGACAATCGTATGTTGGTGGCTCCGGTCGTAAACTTGGCGTTCAAAGTTACGTATGCCCCACCTTTCTAAGGCTAATCTCAATGCGACACGGATCGAGTTTGTGGCTCACTTGTCTGGTAACGACGTGTTTTCTGGTTGGTAGCGGCGATTTGTTCGCACAAAAGGCCGGGAAGAAGGCCCGAAAGACGCCCCCTCTCGCCATTGCTCCGTTCGATGCCGCACAGGCGAACGAACACCAGAAGGCATGGGCGGATCATCTGGGTGTGCCGGTGAAATTAAGAAACTCGATCGGCATGAAGTTCGTAGTGATTCCGCCAGGAGAATTCATGATGGGCAGCCCACCGTCAGAGCCCGGACGAGACGATAATGAGACGCAACGAACGGTGACCATAGCGTCGCCATTTTCGCTGGATGTTCACGAGGTAACACAGTCACAGTACGAATCGGTAACGGGCAGTAACCCCAGCCACTTCAGGGGCGTAAACAATCCTGTGGAGAATGTCGGTTGGGATGACGCGGTGGCGTTCTGCCGAAAGCTGTCGGCATTACCTGCTGAGGTAGCGGCAGGTCAGGTTTATCGTTTACCGACGGAAGCCGAGTGGGAGTATGCATGTCGTGCGGGTACGACGACGGCGTACAGTTTCGGTGATGATGCAATGGACCTGGCGAAGTATGCATGGTTCTATGACAACAGCGACAATACGCCTCACGCCGTAGGAGAAAAGCTACCGAACGGTTGGGCTCTGTACGACATGCACGGTAATGAAACTGAGTGGTGTTCAGATGTGGACGGCTCGCTCCGCGTGGTCCGCAGCGGCGGCTGGGTCTTTGACGCGAGCTATTGCTGGTCGGCGATCCGCCACAAGTACGACCCAACGCTTCCCAGCTTCACCCACGGCGGGTTCCGACTGGCCCTGAGCTCCCCGTCTGTCCAACCGCCCGATTTGGAACCAAGCAAGTGAGCGGAGGCAAAGTGACCCCCATGCTGGCAATCGGGGTAGCCACGCCCGCTTTGCCGCACAGTTCCCATGAGACGCATAGAGCAAACAGGAGAACTGGCGCGATTTCTATCAGCGATTTAGGCACAGTGGATTCGGCTACACCCTGAGGTACGAATTCTGGAAGTGGCACCAATTCACCGGGATGGCGACACCTTTGAGCGTCATGCGTGGTACGAGCAGCGGGATTGACGCACGAAATGGAAAACAGAACCGTTCACGCAATCATGATCCGATTGAAGTCCGAGCGCGAAAGGTCCGTCATCGTCTGGATCAAAGACACACTCAAGCTGTGTGTTCGCTTGATGAATCCGCGGCGAACGTGGACGACGGCACTTGCTGGCGATGCTGTGATGATGACCCACAACGGCACGAAAGGCCCGGAGCACATCGAATCAGTTGAACTGTACCGCGTGTTTCCGGCGGAACATAACGGCCAAGCAGTCGAATCGACTTGGACGTGGATCGATAGCGGTGCGGTGATGTGGCGACGACCGGCAGTCAGTTGAAAACTGAGCCGGCGGGCGGCGCACAACGACGGAGGCCCACTCGGCTCAATCGCTGTCACAATTACAGCCAATACAGCCTGGAACATGTCGCCAGTCGTCCTTAATATGAATCTCTACCGGGAGCTGCACGATGGAAGACGTCTACACATGTCAGAAGCCCGGCTTTTTGAAAAAGCCGGGCTTTTCTCCGGTGCCTTCCTCGAGTGGGATGCGTTAGTGATGTCCACCACCGTGATGTCCACCACCGTGATGTCCACCGCCGTAGTGTCCACCGCCGTAGTGTCCACCGCCGTAGTGTACACCGCCGTAATGCCCGCCATGGCCACCGTAGTAACTTCGGCCGAAGCCAATACTGAGCCCGCCGCCATAACCGCTGTTATAGCCGATGCCGTAGCCATACGACGGCTGAACGTAAACAGACCGATACACCGGAGCGTACGAGTACTGCGGCACGGCATAAGAATAAACGGGCGCTGCATAGGCATAGCCACCACCATTACCGCATTGGTGATCTGCTTGAGCCGATTGGTTCGCACCAAACATCGCCAATTCTGTGGCAACCGCTGCCACGACCAGAAACTTTTTCATGATTCGACCTTTCAACACACTGAGGGAAATGACTCTCGCATCATGCGTACTCTTGAATCCATTCCGCGCCGACAGCAACCTTATGCAGGCGCTGTGCCGTTGACAGGCAGAATCTGCAGGTCCGCAGGAAATTCCAGTGATGCACGATTAAAACGACAGTCCAGTGATTATGGGTGGTTTCGGTGATTCCGGATTGTGTCGTCACATTCACAGCTTGTGTCGTCGAAGTGATGTCGCGACTCGGGCGTTGGCGCGGATGCTCAGGAAAGTCATCGCGAACTCGGCAACGCGCGAGGACCGGGAGTCGACTGAGAACTGAGGCGTGCCGGTGAGTGCTGATTGAGATCACTGCCCATCAATGGCGTACTGTCCCGCATGAACCCCCGTACGATCCTCCAACAACGCCACCAGAACCGCGAAAGCCACGTCGGCCATTGACGCCTGCGATGTGGGCGTTAATTGCGTTCGGCGTGTTGCTGCTGTTTCTATTGGGCGTCACAGGATGAGTAATCTGGCCCTGAAATCAGACGACGAACTACGCGAAATCTTCGAGGCATCAAGCCAGATGCTGGCATCGCTGGTACATAGCCTCTGCAATCGGCCGGACATGCAGAACGCCATCCGCCGATTGCTGCGTCCAGACGACATGCTGGAGACGTTTACCGATCTTGCGGAAACTCACCGGATCTGACGCGACTTGTGTTGCAGGCTTGCGTCGCATCTTTGGTGAATGCTCAAAGCATGATGGCGGCTGATGATGAGATCCAGCGACGGGCGGCGAAGGGGAACTGAAGTGAGAAGCGAACTGCATCGCCGCAAACCCACTCCGCTCAACTCCTACAGTCACCGGGCAATGCTGTGTTTTCGTGGGGGACGGGGCCGGTGCGCTATGCGTCCAGGTCGAATTCGTCGCAGACCTGACAAACCTTATGACCGCTAACAGCTTACGATTCGAAATAGACGACCCATTCCACCCCGACCCAGCGAAAATTGCGTTGAGCAAGAAAACGTTGTTCCCACAGGGTTGGTGAATTAGTTCAATCAGGCTTAACGGGCGACAATCTTTCACAAAGTGAATATGAGTATTCTATGCCTTCAGTTAAGTACGTCGTTTCTGAGCGTTATCAGACTGGGGTGTTGCCGTTTCGTTCCTCCAGTCTGCAGGCTTCAAATTTGCATCCAATTCCGCTTAGCAATCCGGATTTACAGACACTCCAATTGAACGCCACAGGCTGGACGACGTTGTCGTACTTATTTGTTCCATCAGAACTCTGCGAAGATGGGGCTCAGCAAATTTTAATTGAATTGAACCGAATGCAATAATGCTGCGGAGTCGATGACCGCACGTGTCTCGCCAGACGCTCGCCAATCGACGAGACATGCAGAACGCAATTGCCCGTTTGATGCGTCCCGACGACATGCTGGAGACGTTCAGCGAACTTGCGGTGAGAGAGCCGGATTTGATGCGGCTGGTTTTATAGGCGTGCGTTGCTGCGATGGTCAATGTGCAGAGTGTTGAGGCTGTTGACGCAGAGTTGAGGCGCAGGGCGGTGGTGGGGAATTGATGAATATTCTAAAAAGGAAAAGCTATGTGTGGTCGTTTCACGTTGAAGTCAAATCCCCACAACTTCGCCAAGTTCTTTGGCGTTCAAAAGGACTTCGGGTTTGACTGGAGTCCGAGGTTCAACATCGCTCCTACACAGTCCGTGGTGTGTGTTCGTGACAGCGATCAGCGGGAGTTCTTTCAACCGAAGTGGGGACTGATCCCTTCATGGTCGAAGGACAACATGAACACTGTCAACGCGACTCGAAACGATGATCCGTGATTGATAGAGTTGATAGAGTTGATAGAGACTTCTGTGTGAAACGGTGTGGCGTCCCCAGAAGCCGTGCGGCGCATTTTTAAACGGTGTGGCTGGGTTTTCCTGACGAAAACCTTGCAAAAGCCCGCGAGAGATAATTAACGTCACGTTATGGTCGATCGTGCGGGCGGAATTTTTCGGTTCGACGAGTTATCGATCAACTCTGGATGCAAGAAAGCACCCTATGAAGACACTGTTCCATCGAGCGTTTAGGGGAGTAGCGTTCCTCGTTATGGCGGCGGGACTAGCCGCACAAGCCGACGCAAAACTGGTTAAGTATCAGTTGAACTTAACCGCTTCGTGAGTCGGGATGAGTTGTTGGTGTAGGCGCGATGATGTTTTGCAGGAGCGTGCTGGTCGATGGCGGCTGAGATTGAAGCGACTCTGATCGGGTACTCGGTGTTTGACACCAGCGAAGAATGCTACGAGTACTGCGAGAACGCCTGCTACATTGCAGCGAATCAGCAGGCGGCGAAACGCTTTCTGGACACGTCCTTTTTTCCGGGTGACTGTGAGATTCATTCCGTCTCGTGGGACGACCTGCTCAAAGACTATGGTTGCTCTGGTGGTGAGTACGCCATGGAGCCGGATGTCTTCGCTCGTTTCAAGTCGCTGGCTCAGCAACACGGCGTCACCTTTGAAGCCGAAGCCTTCTATGCCGATGACTCGATCATGGTTGTTGAGATCGACCATCAGTTTTTGATTCGCGTCGATCGTGATTGAGTGCTGCGTCGTGATCCGACAGCTTTTCTCCCCGCATTAAGACGAGCTCACTCTCAATTGCCGCTGATCCGTGTTGCCAATTTGCAACACGTCGAACTTGCCTGCGCAACGCATCGTCAACTGTCAACTATTTTGCCCAAGGTGGGGTTGTTCTGAATTTAACACTTGCGCTATCTGCGCCTGTTGTGCATGGTATGTCGCGGATGTCAGCAGTGTTTGCTGATGCCGTTTTCAAACCGTTCACAACAGAAAGTTAGTCCCATGACACCATGGCAAAACCGCGTCACCGAACTCACTCGACGCATGGCCGACGACATGAAACTCCGCAACTTTTCGCAGAGCACGATCGATGCGTACACGTATCACGTCGGCAAGTTCGCCCAGTTCCTTGGCAAGTCGCCGCTGGAGGCAACGGCCGAAGACGTCCGTTCTTTTCAACTTCACATGCTTGAAGTGCGAAAACTTGGATGGAGCTCCTTCAACCAAGCAGTTTGTGGGCTACGGTTCTTCTTTCGAACCTCATTCCCCAGCCCCGAGTCCCATCGACTGGCTACCAGTGCTTCAGTTGCCGAGCTGGCTGCAGCCACCGAACAACAACAACCCGCCGAAGATTCCATAAGAGTCTTTGATCTGCTGCGGCGCTACACAGCCGACTTTGTGAAACACCATCGTCCGCAGGCCGTGCCTCAGGTGCAATGCACGCTGACGAAACTGGAACTCTGTCGCACGGCCGCACTGGGAGGTCATCTGTACCGCTGGGATCCGTGCGACTTTGAGTGCCGAGTCAACAACTCCTGCGCTGACCGGTGATCGCCGCTGGATCAAGAGTCGCCGACCGCATGTGAAGCACTGCGATGGAAGATACCTCTGCGATTCCGAAGAACTCAAATC
>JANOZG010000029.1:0-7237 GCA_031429275.1 Planctomycetota bacterium | reverse complement strand
TGCGGACGTAGCAGTTTTGTAGCCACCTCGTAGGACGGGTCTCCAGACCCGTCATGACAGGAATCGATCAGGACGGGACTGGAGTCCCGTCCTGCGTCAGTCATTGCGATTCATTTCGCCAAATAACATTCAGGAGTTCTCCCAGTGCTGGACCTGCAGTTCATCTGCGAAAATCGTGACGCAGTCATCGACAATTGCCTCAAACGCGGAGTCACGGCGGACGTTGATGCCGTGATTCGTCTGCGTGACGAACGAAACGCTCTCATTGCCAAAGGCGATGACCTGCGACGTCAACAGAAAGAAATCTCCGCGCAGATTCCGAAAGCATCCGCAGAAGATCGACCCAAACTGGTCGAACAAGGCAAGTCGCTGCGCGAACACGTCAACCAGACCGAAGAGCAACAAAAAGTCATCGACGAAAAGTTGCGACTGCAGCAGATTCTTATCCCGAATATGACGCATCCGGAAGCTCCCATTGGTGGCGAAGAGGACGCTCGGGAGATCACCGTTTGGGGCACGAAGCCAAAGTTCGACTTCAAGCCCAAAGATCACGTCGAGATCGCTGCTCATCTCGACCTGATCGATTTCGAAGCCGGAGCCCGTGTGGCTGGATCAGGATTTTACTTCCTGAAGAACGATGCCGTGATGCTGGAAATGGCACTCGTGCAGTTCGCTTTGACGAAACTTCGCAGCAAAGGCTTCACGCTGTTTACGACGCCGGACCTGGCACGCGATTCTGTTCTGGAGGGCATAGGCTTCAATCCTCGCGGAAATGAAACGCAGATTTATTCCGTTGCCAACAGCGACTTGAGCCTTGTGGCAACTGCGGAAATTACGCTTGGCGGAATTCAAAAGGATCAGACTCTTGATGTTGCCAGCTTGCCGCTGAAATACGCCGGACTGTCGCACTGCTTCCGCACCGAAGCGGGTGCTGCTGGTCGTGCTGGGCGAGGCATCTATCGCGTTCATCAGTTTACGAAGGTCGAAATGTTCGGCTACACGGGACCGGACCTGGCCGATTCTGATTCACTCCATAAAGAAATCCTGGCGATCGAAGAAGAAGTCTTCCAGGGACTGGGTATTCCCTATCGCGTCATCGACACGGCATCGGGAGATCTCGGCGGTCCGGCGTATCGCAAGTTCGACATCGAAGCCTGGATGCCCGGTCGCGGCGATGGTGGCGAATACGGAGAAGTCACCAGTGCCTCCAACTGTACCGACTACCAGGCTCGCCGCCTGAACATCCGCTGCAAGAGTCCCGATAAAAAGGGCACGCAGTTTGTTCAGACTCTGAATGGTACTGCGATCTCTTGCGCGCGAGCGATCATCGCGGTGCTTGAAAACTATCAACAAGCCGATGGCAGCGTTGTCGTGCCGGAAGTTCTGCGACCATGGGTTGGCAAGGATGTCATAAAGTAGCCATCACGCTCCGCCGTGATGAGCCCACAAAATTCGATGAACCAATCATCCCCACTCCGCCAACTTCTCGCTATCGAATCTTCCTGCGACGAAACCGCAGCGGCCGTCGTGCGCGAGGACGGAAAGGTACTTTCCAGCATCATCGCATCGCAGCATGAACTGCATATCGAATGGGGCGGGGTGGTTCCGGAGATTGCATCTCGCGCGCATGTGCGTCGAATTCTGCCAGTGATCAAGGCGGCTCTGCGAGATGCGGACTGTACGCCGCAGGACTTGCACGCCGTGGCTGTCACGACGGAACCGGGACTTGTCGGTTCGTTGCTGGTGGGACTCACGGCGGCCAAGACGATCGCGATGAATCTCCAGATCCCGCTCGTCACTGTGAATCACGTCGAAGCGCATATCTACGCGTGCGGCATGGGACAGTCAGAATCGATCTATCCGTGTGCGGGATTCGTTGTCAGCGGAGGTCACACGAATCTGTATGATTGCCGATCCGCGATGGAGAGCAAACTGATCGGCAGCACGATTGACGATGCCGCCGGCGAAGCATTCGACAAAGTGGCGAGGATTCTGGATCTGCCTTATCCCGGCGGGCCATCAATTCAGAAGGCGGCACTGACGGGAAAACCGCGGCGTTACAACATGCCACGTCCGATGCTGCACAGCGGCAAGCTGGATTTTAGTTTCAGCGGTTTGAAAACTGCCGTGCTGTATGCCGCTCGTGGAGTTCCCGGTCCGGATCAGTTGAAGCAGACTCCAGCGGATCGAGTCGCGGATCTTGCGGCGGGATTTCAGGAAGCGGCCGTGGAGGTGCTCGTTGAAAAATGCCGCATGGCAGTTCGTCAGCTGGGATATCATCGGCTGTGCGTTGGTGGCGGAGTGGCAGCAAATCAGATGTTTCGCGATGAACTTCACCGCATGGCCAAGCGCGAACGGATCGAAGTGCTGATCGCTCCCATGGAGCTGTGTACGGACAATGCCGCGATGGCCGCCATTGCGTGGGATCTGCTGAAATCCGGTCGCGTGGCGGAGTTAAGTGCAGATGTGCTGCCAGGTTTGGTGCGGCACAAGTTCAGGTAGGGTGCGTGCAGCGCCAGCGGAACGCACCATCTTGTTGTCTCTCTGTTCGGTACGTTGCGTACATTCGGGGCAGAAAAATTTTGGGCAGAAAAATTAGAACACAATTTTTCTGTAGCACATTTTTTGACACGTCCCCGTCTGGTGCGCTGGGCGCACCCTGGGCTGTGCGACAAATAGCAAAAAGGCCATACGATCCTTGCGTGAGTTTTATTCTGATCCATGGCCGTTTGTTGGAGAATAGGCTCAGCCTGAATCGCCAATGTCCGAACTTGCGATAATCGTGCTGCGATTTTTTCGTGTCTCTTCGTGTTTTTCGTGGCTAGCAAAATTACGATTGCGTCCGACTTGTTTTCTAGCCACAAAAAGCACAAAAAGCCACAAAACGGTCCTGACTCGAATGGATTGCTTAAGTCCACGTCATCGCCATTGAAAGCAGACTCGGCAGACAGGATGGTCCGGAAATTCATGTTTCCCTCGGAACAGAAATGACCTCATCAGATTCTTCAGAAATTAAACAAATTGCTCGCACCCTGCAGCTTAAAGCCGTCCGACTTCGCGTTGTCCGCTGCCGCGCTGTTTGCCTTCGCCAAGCTCTGCCTGAATCGATTTCGCCAATGTCTGCAATTTGGCAACCACATCCGGATGCTGGTCGGCCACATTGTGCTCTTCGGCTGCATCAGATTCCAGATCAAACAGAGCCAGTCCGATTTTGGCTGCTTCGTATTTGGCAGGGATTCCACCAGTCCCGCCGGGCCGACCGTTGAGTGTACGGTAATCGTGAGGCAGATGCAGTTTCCATTTTCCGCTTCGGACAGCATGTAGATTGTGGCCCCAGTAGAAGTAGTACGCTTCCTGCGGCGACTTCGCTCCGGGTTCACCGGAAAGCAACGGCCATATATCTTTGCCGTCGATTTTGTGTTTCGGAAGTTCCGCCTTGATGAGGCCAGCAACCGTTGGCAGGATATCAATCGTCATGGCTGGTTCTGAAGACACAGTATTCGCAGGGATTTTACCGGGCCAGCGTGCAAGAAATGGGACTCGGCAGCCGCCATCGAACATCGTCCCTTTGCCTTCCCGCAACGAATCAGCCGAACCAGCGTGGTCGCCGTAGCTCAGCCATGGGCCGTTGTCAGACGTAAAGACGACCAGCGTGTTGTCATCGACTTTGTTTCGTTTTAAGGCTTCCAGAACCTGACCGACAGACCAGTCCACTTCCATAATCACATCGCTGAACAATCCTTTACCACTCTTGCCGTCGAATTTATCTGACACATACAACGGCACGTGGACCATCGAATGTGCGAGATACAGACAAAACGGCTTCTCCGCATTGCGATCGATGAAACTGACGGCTCGTTCGATGTACTGCGTCGTCAGCAGTTTCTGGTCGTCGCCTGTCATCTGCGGATTGACGATTTTGTTGCCGTCCACCAGTGGAAGATGAGGCCAGTGCTTTAGACGTTCTTCCATCGACAAGTGCAATACTTCTGGATGAAACGGCCACATGTCGTTGCTGTACGGCAAACCAAAGTATTCATCAAAGCCATGCTGGAGTGGCAGGAATTGTTCGTGATGTCCAAGATGCCATTTTCCAAAACAGGCGGTTGCATAGTTCTTCTGCCTGCAGAGTTCACCGAGCGTAACTTCATCGGCGTGAATACCAATCTTCGACGCCGGTCCCAGTGCCCCTTCAATTCCGACTCGCACGTTGTAACAACCAGTCAGCAGACTTGTGCGAGAGGCTGAGCACACGGCCTGGCTAACATAGAAGTCCGTAAACTTGCGGCCCTCTTCTGCCATCTGATTCAGGTTGGGTGTCAGTGACTTATCACCGCCAAACGGACCGATGTCGGCGTATCCCATGTCATCCATGAAAATGATGACAATGTTTGGAGTTTTTTCAACACTCTCCAAAGGCTGCGCACCGACAGCAGAACGGACGTTTAGCGTCATGCAGAGACTTAGGCTCAGAACGATGATGGCTCGATTGAGCAGCGTTGTAAGAATGTTTGTCATCTCTTTCGGAGTGGATATCTCCGGGGTAATCGATAACGATTCCACGCTTTTAGATGTACTGGAGACTTTCCCTCCAACAACTGTGTCACGGTTCGCCAAACCTGGTTTCATGCCTATCTTCTCAGTAAAGAATCTGTTGCGAAACTGGGACAATGATTCTCAGTGAAGAATCGATTAGTGATTTACCATCACTGCATTCCCACCACCAACGACGTCCACAAGTTCCAGCAATAATGGTTCAGTGCGTTTTGCTTGTTCGATCGTGACAGTGACCGTGTGAGTTCCGGCAGTTAGTACAGGCGAAAACTCGGCAGCGGCCTCCACTGGCACACCGTCGATGCGTACTTCAAGGCCCGCGATTGAGTTCAATCGGAAGCCGATCTTTCCCGGAGTTGTGACGTTGATTTCACAGCGGGCAAAGCCGACGTTTTCTTCGCGGATTTTAAACATAGGCACCGCATCAACCGGCAACGAACCGACCACGGTTGTGTACCGAGGAATCCAGCTGAAGGCCGGATTGTTCGCGGCGACCTGACTGAAACTGGTTCGGTAAAGCTGCGTGTAGGCATCTGCTGTCGGCGTCACCACCTGCCAGCTGCGTACGATTCTGTTTTTCGACAGCGTATACTCCGGCGTTCGTCCCAGTTCAGAAAGGAAACGCACCAACGACGCGATCTCGTCGTCGGTTAATGCATCGACCAGACCTTCGGGCATCAGCGACACGCCTTGAGACTGCTCTTCGATCTGATCGACTGCAATCTCCACCGTCTTGTTTTCGGCAGTCCGCAACGTTATTGACTTCTCAGACTTCTGAATCTGAACACCTGCGATGACATGACCTTCGACAGTGGCGATCACCGTCGTGTTGTAGTTCTCTTTGACCTTGGCGTTAGGGTTCAGCAACGAATCCAGCAGATAATCCGGCTGTGCGCTGGCACCGAGACTGATCATGTCGGGACCAACAAGGCCGCCAGCGCCGCCGATCGCGTGGCACTTGAGGCATCCGAGTTGCTCGGTACGGTAGATGCGTTCGCCGTCAGAAGCTTTTGAAGTCGTTGAAACCTTCATCAGCAACGTCGCCCGTTCTGCGTCGGTCAACGCTTTGCGACTTGTGATGTTGCCCGCAGTTCGCAGTGCGTTTTCAAGGTCAGAATCCGTGCGTCCGGATTCTCGAAGGACTCGCAGTACGTCACGGGCGACATCGGCTCGCAACGTTTTGCCGGCAAATGCACCAGTCAGCAGTTTTGCGCCGTCTTTGTCGCTCAAAATCGCACGGGCCACATTGGCCGCGGATCCGCCTTCGGGCAGCGTCGCGATGAGATCCACTGCTATTGGTGCAGCAGCGGCAGCGCGGACGGTGGCGAGCTTTTCCAGGGCAAGACTACGGATCTCTGAAGTTGCGTCGGTGTTCCTGCCGACGCTCTCCAACAGATTCAGGAGTCCATCGTCATTGCTGGTCGCGATGCCAGTGAACGCCGCCGTCAGATTTCCAGTATCAGCTGCTTTGTCTGCGATGAGTTTTTCAAGTTGCGGCTTGAGGGCTGCGATTCTCCACTGCCCAATCGCCTGCAACGCAGAATGGCGAACAACAGAATCGTCGGATTCTGACAATGTCGCAAATTCATCGGTATTGATCGCCGGCACAATTTTTCTTGTGCTGGAAATTGTGAGCATTGTCTGCAAGGTTGCACCATCTTTGTGCTGAGCGGCAGCCGATGCCAGCCGTCCCATTTGATTTGCATCTGCGCTGTAGCAGATGAGTGGGATCAGGTCCGCTCGCTTCTCAGGTGTGACGTGATCTGCATAAAGATCTTTCATCAGGACATCAACCGGCGCGCCGCTGCCAAGAGCTGAAAAGCCGTACGCGATCTGACCGGCGTCGTTGTTGAAATTCATTTCCCCGCGTTCGAACGCTGGACGCCAGATTGGAGCGAGCTCCTTCGTGGTCAGCCACATCGCGTAATCGATGAACGCATCCACCGGCTGCTTGAGCGGCAGCAGTGCGGTTTCGACAAGCTTCGGGTCCTGATACAGAGCCAGTGTTTTTGCGGTCGCTGGATTCGCTTCACCAAACGCGGAACCATCGGCAATCTGACGTTCCGAATCTTCAAGCGGCGAGAACGACAAAGCGCGAATAGCTTCCAGACGCACGCGGGCGTGGCCGTCCTCGGCAGCTTTGGTCAACAGTTCACGTGAATTGGGGATGAGATACTTCCAGTGACTCAGAACTCGCACAGCCGCCGCACGGATGCGACCGTCGGAGCTTTGCAGCAAAGTATTCAGTAACCGCGGATGCACATGTCGCGCGGCTTGAAGAACCCACAGGCATTCCAGATGCACGTGATCGCGTTCTTCGTCAGACAGCTTCACTGTTCGCATCCATGTCAGCAACTCTTCAGCAACCACAGGGCCTCGTTGTCGCAGAATCTGCTTTGCGGACTGTCGTTCAACGCCATCATCGGAACGCAGTGCTGAAAACAATTCTGTGTTTGAGCGTGTCGAAACAGGTTTGAATTCCCGCTTCGGCGCACCTTTCCAGGTAACTCGCCAGATGCGCCCGTGAGTGTGGTCGCGGCGTTCATCGCGAAAGTCAACTTCGCCGTGCTGGATGATCGGGTTGTACCAGTCGGCGATGTAGATGGCTCCGTCTGGTCCGATCTTCACGTCGATCGGACGGAACGCAAGATGATCCGACCAGATAACTTCCTGCTGTTCGCGT
>JANOZG010000028.1:0-12392 GCA_031429275.1 Planctomycetota bacterium | reverse complement strand
GTACGGCTGAGTCTGAAAGTACCATCTGGCTCCATTGGCGTCTGGCAGCGACGCTCAACGGTTTTGCGGCTGCAGGCGTTACATCCATAAAGCATGCGTCCGATCCCGATGGATCGACAGGCTCCAGCCAAGCTGGCCGTTGAGCCACCGCCTCAACTTCTCGCACAACCCTGCGTTGATTGGAACGGATCAAGTCGACTGCAGAATTGCGAACAACGCGAGCAAGCCATGCGACAGGATCGTCAGGCACCGGAGTCTGCGTTGCCAGTTTGATAAACGCTTCCTGCACGCAATCGTCGCTTTCACTTCCGGTCCCGCCGCACCGCCCGCGAGCCATGAGCAGCAGCGCGGCCGAATGTTTTTTCCAGATTCGTGATAATTCCGCTGAAGACAGCAATGGATTTCTCGTCAGAAAACAGAGTGATTGTCTTCTGCAGAGATGACGTCACGTCTCGGATTTTGTCTCATCAATTTTCGAGATTTGAACTGAGTCGGATAAAAGTGGTCTTTTGTGTGCCCTGAAACCGCAGCTTGTTTCTGATATAAGGCCGGTGCGAACGCAGATTTTTACGGCTTAGCTACCATCAGACGACGATCCAACAGAATCATGACCACAAGCACTCATCAAACGATCTCGTTGCGAGAAGCATCCTGGACCTGGTGCAGAGTTGCAGCGTTGAGTTTTGGAGGTCCTGCGGGGCAAATCGCGGTGATGCATAGGATTCTTGTGGAAGAAAAGAAATGGATCTCCGAAGATCGCTTTCTGCACGCCTTGAACTACTGCATGCTGTTACCAGGCCCGGAAGCGCAGCAATTGGCCACTTATATAGGCTGGCTGCTGCATCGAACAAAGGGAGGTCTGATTGCGGGCATTCTGTTTATTCTCCCCGGCGCGGTTTCGATCCTGGCATTGAGCATGCTCTACGCCGAGTATCACGATCTGCTTTTTATTCAGGCCATATTCTTCGGTCTCAAGCCAGCAGTCATTGCAATCGTCTTTGAGGCCGTGCTGAGGATCAGCAAGCGTGTCCTGAAAAACAAGACGATGGTTTGGATCGCCGTGCTGTCATTTGTCGCGATCTTTTTCTTCAACGTGCCGTTTCCGGCGATTGTCATCGCGGCAGGGCTGACTGGGTTTCTGGGAGGACGCATTGCACCCGAGAAGTTTGTCGTCATCAGAGGCCATGGCAAGCCGTCTGATTCCCTTGCCCGGCCCACTGCCGATGAACACATGGAAGTACCGCTCCATTCTGTTCAGCCATCCTGGCGTCGCAGCCTCCTGATCTCCTGCATTTTCTTGCCGCTGTGGTTCGCGCCGATTGTCGGGACGCGTTACTTTCTGGGCGAGTCTTCTGTGTTTTATCAGCAAGGTGTTTTCTTTAGCGAAACAGCCGTCGTCACGTTCGGAGGAGCGTATTCAGTGCTGGCATACATTCAACAGCAGGCAGTCGAACACTACAAATGGCTGCAGCCGGGAGAAATGATGGATGGCCTCGGAATGGCCGAAACAACGCCAGGCCCGCTCATCATGGTCGTACAGTTTGTAGGATTCATGGGAGCATACCGAAATCCGGGAACCTTGAGTCCGATGGTTGCCGGGATACTGGGATCACTGATGACGACCTGGACGACATTTGTACCCTGTTTCTTCTGGATCTTTCTCGGAGCACCTTCCGTGGAACGACTCCGGGGCAATCGGCTTCTGACGGCTGCATTATCATCCATCACGGCTGCAGTTGTCGGCGTGGTGCTGAATCTGGGGATTTGGTTTGCGTTGCACACTCTGTTTACGACGGTATCTGTGCAGAATCTTGCAGGCTTGCGTCTGATTGTTCCAGAGTGGACATCGGTTGATTTTTCAGCTGGCCTTGTCGCAGGCATGGCATTTCTGCTGACGTTTCGGTGGCGGCGAGGCATGGTCACAACTTTGAGCGCGTGCTGCAGCTTGGGGGTAGTGTTGTATTTCTTGAGATGAATCGAGGAAGGGCGGCTCAACGGGTCAGCGTGGGTAGACTATTTTTGGAACGCTGTCTACTATTCCAGCTTTTTCCAAACTCAGGCCAGCCGCAGACTTGCATTCAATTTTGCGTTTGGACCACTCTGTTCGACAATTCTACTCCCTCTCGGATCGGTAACTGTGAACTGGTTAATTGGTTACGTAAGATTTTGTGAACTACTACTTTTACTGCAGGACACTGCAACTCCCGCAGTTGGTGCCGCACCTCCGGCAGGGGAAAGTTCTGCATCAACCGCTGCCGCAGAAGTCGTCGCTCCCGCAGCAGAAGGCACTAAAGAGGCTGTGCAAAACGTCGCAAACGCTGCAAAGGACGCTCCGCCTCCCTGGATGCAGTTCCTGCCTTTCATTGCCATTGGATTGTTTTTCTACTTCATTTTGTTGCGGCCTCAACAGGCGGAGCAGCGACGTCGCAAAGAGCTGCTGAATCAACTTAAGAAGAATGACAAAGTGGTAACCACAGGCGGATTGATTGGTACGATTGCCGACATTTCTGCAGACGGATCGCGGGTCACCCTGAAGGTTGATGACAATACGCGAATCAAGTTTCTGCGATCCGCGATACTCGAACCGCTGAAAGATACGCCCGATTCGAACGCCTCAGGGACCACCTGAAGCCCTCGGACGCTGGATTTCCACACGGGCGGATTCCCGGTTTGGAGACCAAACAGGCAGTTTGAATTGTATTGCAGGGAATCCATTCGATACATATACGCCCGTTCTGACCACTTTTTGACTCGCCGCCGTCGCGATAACGCTTCGGAAACAGCGAATTTCCCGGGAACCAACTCTGATGTTTCAGTTGCTCAATGGATTGCTCTTTCTCTTGCTTCAGGATCCAGCCACAGCCGTGGATGCAGCGAAAGCTGTAGAGACGACAGTTTCAGCACAGGCAGACGGTGCTCCGCAGGTAGACGGTGCTCCGCAGGTAGACAGTGCTCCACAGGTAGACAGTGCTCCGCAGGAAACGGCGGAAAGCGCAACTACGGATTCAAAGTCCTCAGGCGAAGACACAGCCGCCGCGCCGACGGGTGCTCCTGCCGATGATGCAAGTGCCAAAGCTGCGGAAGAATTCCAAAAAGCGAATGCAGACGCTAAAGGCACGAACGCTGTCGTTGAAGTGGCTGAAGAGCCACTCCCACCCGCCGCTGCAGATCATTCATGGGTAGCCTGGCTTATCCTTTTGTTGGTGATTGCTGTTCCGATTCTACTTGCGAACTTTCTGGCACGGATGTGGCGAGTTCAGGAATGGACAGGGCGTCTATGGGTTGTGATTTTGACACTCATGATCGGTGCTTCGCCGTTTCTATCCTGTCTGCTGCGAGGCCAGCCCATTAGCGATCGATTCCGTCTGGGGATTGACCTTGCTGGTGGAACCAACATGGTGTTTCAGATCAAGCCTGAAAAAGAATTGACGAATGATTTGATCGATGAGATGGTGTCATCGGTCAGGCGACGCGTGAATCCATCGGGTACTGAAGAAATCACAGTTCGTGGCGTAGGCGGCGGACGCATCGAGGTGATCATTCCCGGCGAAGACCCACAAACCGTCGATGAAGTCAAACGTCAGATTACTCGCTTGGGAAGTCTGGAATTCTACATCGCTGCAGATCGCGCTGAAGATCGAGAGATTGTCCGCGCTGCTGAGCAAATGGACAAGACAACCAAGGAATTGCTGATTGATGGTGTAAAACGAGCGATCTGGATTCGGGCGGACGAAAAAGAGGGTGAACCGAAATTCCTGGAAGATCCTTCGATCGTGAGCCGAAAACTACCAGACGTTCGCACTGTCAAGGGACGTTCAGAATCCTATGAAACAGAAGAGTACCTGATGCTGGCGGAGCCAGAGGAACGAAGTGTCACTGGCCGTTATTTGAAATCTGCAACGACGGATATTGACCCCAAGGGTCAGTTGATCGTTAGTTTCACATTCGATCAGACCGGCGCGTTTCTGTTCGGAGATCTAACGACTCGTTTCAACCGACCGGGTCGCCCTGATGGTCAGAAACGTAAACTAGCGATCGTCCTTGACAGAAAAGTCTACAGCGCGCCAAGCTTGAACGACGCGATCACCGGTGGTCGCGGTCAGATTTCGGGCGGTTCCGGCGGCTTCACCGAAATGGAAGCTGACAATCTGGTGGCAGTTCTTAACGCGGGTGCCCTTGAAGTTCCAATTGATCCCAAGCCATTGAGCGAAGCGACGGTTGATCCAACTCTGGGAGCTGACGTTCGCAACAAGGGTGTGACATCTTCGTTGATCAGTGCCGCCGCAGTCGTTGTGTTTATGCTGGTCTACTATCGATTTTCCGGCTTGGTGGCAGTGATCTCTCTGGTGTTGAACATCATCCTGACACTGGCAGCGATGATTATCATTAATGCCACGTTCACCCTGCCAGGTATTGCTGGTATCGTCTTAACGATCGGCATGGCGGTGGATGCCAACGTTTTGATTTACGAGCGTATGCGGGAAGAAATCGCGAAAGGATCAAGCGTTCGGATGGCCATTCAGAATGGCTTCCAGAAGGCATTCTTAACAATTTTTGACGCGAATATCACGACGCTGCTGACGGCTGTCATTCTGTTCGCAATCGGTACGGATCAGGTGAAAGGTTTTGCCGTCACTCTGATCATCGGACTCATCCTGAGTATGTACACCGCATTATTCGTCGGTCGATTGATTTTCGACATTGCAGAACGCCGCCGCTGGCTCACGCAGATCAAAATGGCTCGAGCAATCGGCGAAACAAATTTTGATTTCCTGCGTCAGCAGAAGATGTGGATTGGCATTTCTCTGGTTGTAATTCTTATAGGGATGGTCGCATTCTTTGCACGAGGCCAGAACAACTATGACATCGACTTCACCGGTGGCACGATGGTTTCGTTCCAAACTACAGAGCCGCAGAAAACGAACGATCTGATTGCGGCATTTCGCGAGGCATTCGGTGATCAGTTTTCCCTGGAGCGACTGTCAATCGGGTCTGAAAAAAATGAAGAAGGCGTGGGGCGATATTTCCGTTTGAGAACTATGGAAAGCGATACTCATGATGATGGAACGAACAAAGATATTCCGAAAGCGGGTCAGGATGACTCAACAACGGCTGAAGACCGCGTTCGCGAAAAGATCTATGCCACATTCAAGGATAGCCAGACTGTTAAACTGCGAATGGTCAAGCTGACACTTGGACCAATGTCAACCGTCGAGATCAAGGACACTGATGAAGCTGTCGAAAAGATGCTCAAGACCCCATTTGTTGGCGGACCTTTGCGTGATCTGACGTTCTCCGCAGAAGTGGCAGAAGGCACGCTTCGTGACCTGCTGGCAAAGAAGCTCGGAGAGATTAAGGTTGATGGAAAAGCAAAATACAATTCTCAGGAAAGTGTTTTTGACGTCAAAGGGCTAAAAGGTACGGGAGAGACCGCTGGCGAGTTGGCCGTTAGAAAATTCACGGATTATCAAGTCAGTGCTGTTCCGGCCGTGTCTGCAGAAGATTTTGAGACCGTGTGCAAAGCCATCCAGGATGAACTAGCGGCGACGCCTATGTTTGATGAAGTGAACACCTTCGCTTCGGCAGTGGCCGGTGAAATGAAGCAACGAGCGGTATTGGCTACGATTGTGAGTATGATTGTTATTTCGATCTACATTTGGTTCCGATTCCAAAGTTTGGTTTTCGGTCTGGCCGCCATCGTTGCCCTTGTGCATGACGTACTGGTAGCGCTGGGCGTGACCGCCATTGCAAGTTATTTCACGGGTACCAGTATCGGTGAAATGCTGTTGCTGCATGACCTGCGTATCAACCTCACAATGATCGCTGCCCTATTGACGCTGGTGGGTTATTCTCTGAACGACACGATCGTGGTCTTTGACCGAATCCGTGAAGTACGGGGCAAGAATCCTGCCATCACAGCTGCCATGATCAACACGTCGCTTAATCAAACTTTGAGTCGTACGATTTTAACTTCGTTAACAGTGTTCATCGTGGTCGTCATCATGTATGTGTTCGGCGGTGCCGGGATTCATGGCTTTGCCTGGTTCCTGGTTGTTGGTTGTATCGCTGGTACTTACAGCTCAATTTATATCGCGAGCCCGATTCTGGTCTGGACCACCAGCCAGAAAACAGGATCAGTGAAGGCGTGAACGTTTCGATGAAGAGGCATTTGCCCTAATCTTGCAGCTTCCAGCTCAACTGGACTTATCACGCCTAACCTATACTGCAACAATTTTGCCCACGGCTGTCAGGCCGTGGGCTTTCTTCCTTTCTGGCCATTTAGATTTACGCTGGAGCGTTCTGCAGAATGATTGATGAATCACCGTCGCGCTGGAGTTCCGTTGATGCTGCTGAAATGTATGAAGTGCCACGCTGGGGCAATGGATACTTTTCAGTAAGTCAGAGTGGTAATGTGCAGGTGCATCCGGATCGCAACCCCGCTCACTCGATTGATCTGAAAGAGCTGGTCGAACGTCTGCAGATGCGTGGATTGGATCTTCCGGTATTGCTGCGATTCAACGGCATCATTCGTGATCGTCTGTACGTGCTGCACAAGGCTTTTAGCGACGCCATCAAAGAACACAACTACAAAGGCACGTACGCCTGCGTCTACCCAATCAAAGTCAACCAGCAACGCGAAGTTGTCGAGAAGGTCGTTGAATACGGCCGCGAATTCGGGTTCGGTCTGGAAGCGGGCAGCAAACCGGAATTGCTGGCCGTCGTTGCGATGACTGAGGCCCAGACGCCGATTATCTGCAACGGATTCAAAGACGCTGAATTCATCGAAATGGCATTGCTGGCTCAGAAGATCGGCCGCAACGTTATTCCGGTGGTTGAAAAGTACACCGAACTGGAACTCATTCTGAAGTATGCCGAAAAGCTCAACGTGCGGCCTCAGATCGGCATGCGTGTCAAACTGGCGGCCAGAGGTTCAGGTCGTTGGCAGTCATCGGGCGGATATCGTTCGAAGTTTGGTTTACGAGCGAACGAAATCCTGATGGCGTTAGACGAACTCAAGAAACGCGGCATGGAAGATTGCTTCACCCTGTTGCATTTCCATCTCGGCAGCCAGATCACCAACATTCGACAGGTGAAAGCTGCTCTTAACGAAGCGGCTCGCGTCTACACCGAACTTGTCGGACGCGGTGCCGGGTTGAAATACATGGACGTCGGCGGTGGCTTGGGCGTCGATTACGACGGTTCGCAAACCAACTTCGAATCAAGCATGAACTACACGCTTGAAGAATATGCCCGCGACGTTGTTTATACGATTCAGACAGTTTGCGATGAAGCCAACGTAGCGCATCCGAATATTATTTCGGAAAGCGGTCGCGCGATTTCGGCGTTTCACAGTGTTCTGATTTTTGGCGTGCTGGGAGTTTCACAGCAGGGTGAAAACACCTCAGAAGCAGCGTTGGCTCCTCCCGAAGACGCCGAGCAGGCACTGCACGACCTGTATCAAAGTTATAAAGGCGTCAATCAACGCAACGTTTTGGAATCGTACCACGACGCGCAGACGTCGATCGATACGGTCATGACCCTGTTCAACACAGGTTATGTTTCTCTGGAACAACGCTGTCTGGCGGAGAACATTTACTTCGCGTTGTGTCACAGAATCTGGCAGATCACAGGAACGCTCGACTATGTTCCCGAGGAATTGGAACGTCTCGACAAGCTGTTGTCGGACAACTATTTCTGTAACTTCTCGCTGTTCCAATCCTGCCCCGATTCCTGGGCGATCAAGCAGTTGTTTCCAGTGATGCCGATTCATCAGCTTGATAGCCGACCCACTCGTCACGCAGTCTTAAGTGACATTACATGTGACTCGGACGGAAAGATTGATCAGTTCATCGATCGACGCGACGTACGACGCACCTTGATGCTGCATGAATACAATGGCAGCCCGTACTATCTTGGAGTCTTCCTGATTGGTGCATACCAGGAGATTCTGGGTGACTTACACAACTTGTTCGGTGATACAAACGCCGTGCACGTCGATTTGACATCATCGGGTGAAGTGATCCTCGACACCATCATCAAAGGTGAAACGGTCAGCGAAGTTCTGGACTATGTTCAGTTTCGCGGTCGAGATCTGATCAATCGTTTGCAGGCGTCGGTGGAAGTTGCAGTTCGAGAAAACCGCATCGATCACAACATGGCTGGGCAGTTCGTCAAGTTTTATGAAGAAGCGCTGAACGGCTACACCTACCTGGAAGAACCCGACGGCGAATAGTATTGAAGCCGAATCATGAGTCGCAATCCTTCACCTGAAGAAACTCGAATCGTAACCTTCGGCGAGATCATGGCACGGATGGCACCTTCCGGGATGCTGCGACTGCGCCAAGTTCTTCCGGGGTCGCTGGACGTAACGTTTGCCGGGGCTGAAGCGAACGTTGCGGCATCGCTGGCATTGCTGGGGTGTCGAGCCGATTTTGTCACCGCGTTACCAGAAGGACCGCTGACCGAAGGATGTCTTGGCAGCCTCCGCAATGTTGGCGTTAATGTCGATCATATTCGAATCACGGATCATGGACGATTTGGTGTTTACTACGTGGAAATGGGGGCGAATCAGCGTCCGAGCCGCGTGTATTATGATCGTGATTACAGTGCAATCAGTCAGGCTTCTGCGGATGATTTTGACTGGGACAGGATTCTTGCAGGTGCTGCCTGGCTGCATTTGACAGGCATCACACCAGCACTGTCAAAAACAGCTGCGGAAACAACCATTCATGCCGCCAGAGCAGCCCGTGAGCGTGGTGTCTCAGTGTCATGCGACGTGAATTTTCGCGGCAAGCTTTGGCGATGGGATCCAAAACGAACGCCTAAAGAACTTGCAGGCGATGTGCTGCGTGATCTGATTCCGTTGGTGGATTTACTCATGGCCAGCGAAGAAGATTTTCGCCTGGTTGGAGTCACTTCTCCTGAATCAGTTCAGGACACAACATCCGAGCGTCGTATCGACACAGATCGAGCGGCGCTGATGAGTCGAAAAATGGCGACTGCGTATCCGAATCTCCGCATGATCGCGACAACACTGCGAGAAAACATCTCCGCCAGCCACAACAACTGGGGCGCGATGTTGCTGGATATTGGCAGCGATGCGGTTTATTTCGCTCCGGTCCAGAACGGAGAATACGAGCCGTACGAAATCCGCAGCATCGTAGACCGTGTTGGTGGTGGCGATGCATTTGATGCAGGACTTCTCTACGGATTGACGCGACCAGATTTTTCGCTGCAAACGACGCTGGAATTTGCGACTGCGGCTTCGTGCCTGTCGCATTCTGTCATTGGTGACTGCAATTTTGCGTCACGCGGTGAGATCGAAGATCTGATGAACGGTGCCAGATCCGGACGCGTCGTGCGATAAAAAGTTCGCTCGGATTGTGTGGCGGTTTGCGTACAGCGGATACCAGAAGTTGTCGAATTCGGTCATCTTTTGCTTCAACGACGACAATCGAATCGCAACAGTGGCCACTTTGCGTGATTGCAGGTAGACTGTGCAGCTTGAGACCTAAACACTTTTTGAGTTGATTCTGCAATGACGTCCGAAAATACACCTGAATCCCACAAATCCACTCTTGAAACGCCACAGATCGCTGCGACTCGGACAAAGGAGTTGTACGCCGTAAGTCGAGCGAATGCAGTTGTGGCGGCGGCGATCGCCGACCAGCTGCGAGGCCAGGAGATTCTGGTTCTGGATTTGACCAACATCACGTCGATCGTCGATTTCTTCGTCATTGCAACAGGAACCAGTCATCGCCAGATGCACGCAATTGCAGACGAAGTCAATCGCAAACTGAAGCGTGAAGACGGCAATCGCAGGCTCAGCATCGAAGGCTATCGGACCGAAGGGAACTGGATTCTGACTGACTACGGGGACGTTGTACTGCACGTCTTCACGGCAGAAGGCAGAGCACTCTACAATCTGGAACAGCTTTGGGCCGATGCTCCACGAATCGACTGGAAAGCTGAGGCTCCACCGATGACTCGCGTCATTCAATCAGACATTTCTGCCGAATAGGCGTGCTGGATTTTTCCGTCGAGGAGTATTCAAATGGATCTCGACACGATACTGCCGCAATGGCGCGAATTGCAGGCGGCCGCTCGAGAAGTTCGCAACCGAGCCTGGGCTCCATATTCCAGGTTTTACGTTGGCGCAGCAGTCCTGACCGGTGACGGCAAAATTGTTGTCGGTTGCAATGTTGAAAACGCATCTTACGGACTAACGATTTGTGCTGAACGTGTCGCGATATCCTCCGCTATTGCTCAGGGGTATTCGAAGTTTGACGCGATCTGCGTTTCCCTGAATGAATGCGCTGTGCCGTGCGGTGCATGTCGACAGTTTCTTGTCGAATTCAACCCGGACATGTTGATACTACTCGATGACATCAACCGGCCCGATGATCAGCCGCCCGAGACCGTTTTGCTCAAAGTACTTCTGCCACGGGCATTTCGGCTTTGATTGCCAACACGCTGCTATGTCACCACCGGATGTTGAAAACTCAAACGTGCAGGGCAGCGATCATTTGTCGTCCAGCTCCATCATCGTTTCAGCAGCCTCTTCCAGTTGTTCCGTTTCCTGCTCTGCTTCGTCGCTTTGCAAGAGCAGCGAAAACGTAAACGTGCAGCCTTTTGCAGGATTGTTGCAAGCCCGGATGGTTCCTCGCTGACGCTCAACGACATCGCGGCAGATCGCCAGCCCGAAACCGAAGCCACTCTTCTTTGTTGTAAAGAATCGCTTAAAAACTTTTTCAGTGTTTCCCTTCGTCAAGCCAGGCCCGTTGTCGGAAACTGACACCATCACAGATTTGGATGAGGCCGAACCTGACTTCACCTGAATAATCAGTTCAGGTTCCTGCACATTCGCTTCGCGGCAGGCTTCAATAGAGTTCACCATCAGGTTAATGAGCACATAAGTCGTTTGAACTCGGTCGACATGCACTTCAAGTGGCGGATCCTGCTCCAGAAGTGCTTCGGGATCAAGCACCGAAATCTTTGCCGGGCTGCTGTCCGGACGGGGCTGCACCAACTTGAGCGCCTGACTGATAATCACTTCCAATTCAGTCGCTGCAAGTCGCGATCGACGGTCATGAAGAAAATCTCGCATGCCAAAGATAACTTCGCGAGCGTGTTCTACCTGTTCCAGAATCTCTTCTACATTCAGCAACATCTGTTCGACTGTTGCCTCACCCACTCTCAGGCGATTCTTGAGTGTGAAGCCCTGCAGGCCAATGACCTGCAACGGCTGAGCCAATTGATGAGCGTACTCAGAAGCAAGATTGCCGCTGAGGCTCAACCGTGAGGCCTGAGTCAGGTTGTCTCGAAGCTCCGCTAATTCCTCGGCAGCTGCACGTTCCGCATCATTGCTGGTGAAATACACTGTGCAGGCAATGTTCGCGGAGTCACCGCCCGGTTCGATCCTTGCGTTGTAGGAATGAGATTTTTCACTGTCTTTGAACAGGAGGAATTCGAATGTGTGCGGCTCTTGAGATTCGATCGACTCAGTTATCATTTTCCTGACGGGATCGTACGACGTACGCGTCACGATGTCCTGCAGCCGAAGACCTTTGACTGATGGCGGGGTGTTGTTTCTGAATCCTACAACATTGACCACTTCCATCGTTGCATCCAGCACGAACGCAAAATCGCAGGCTCCGTTTGCAACATTGCGCCATTGGCGATGCATTTTTCTTCGCTTCGCTTCTCTTTGCGATGACTTATAGCCGCCCAGAAACGTTCGCCCCATCAGTTGCAGCATGTGTTGCGCTGAGGGATCGAGGTGCATTGATCCTTTGTCGTGTGCAACAGCAATCACACCGCGAAGTCTGTGATTGATCCGAACTGGAATCATTTCATACTCAGCCGCGTTCATCTGTCGCAACATACTGGAAACAATGCGACTACATGACTCAGAATGCTCATTCCTGCTGCAGTAGACTGCCACTCCACGTGGTAACTCTTCTACGGCTTGCTCGTTGAGCAACGATAGTGCAACTTTTTGCAAGCCTGATGCAAGCGGTGGCGTCTGCATACGAGACCATTCGCTGTACATCGACAAATGCGGTCCGTGTTTGAGGTTCACCAGGTAGAGGTGAACGTGATCCAAATCGCACTTGTCACCAATCTTTTCGACCATCTTTGCGGCAAGAGACTTGTGCTTGCGTGGGCTAAGTCGAAGCACACGATCCGCAAGTTGAGACGTGTATCGGATCAGCGAATCGCGACTCTTGTCGGACATTGACAATGTTCAGGCCCCCCGAATTTGCTGATATTTAGTGGGAAAGTAGCGTAAGCTTCCAGCTTGGAATTCGCGGCAACGGCAAGCTTTCGCGACATCCAGCACCACTATTGTTCTCTTAACGATCCTTAGGAACAGTCCCGAAACAACTTCC
>JANOZG010000027.1:0-3406 GCA_031429275.1 Planctomycetota bacterium | reverse complement strand
AGCACTGGTGAACTGGAGGCTCCAAATTCATCCTGAAACGGCCCCATCGGTCGTTTCCAAAGCAGATTTCCTTCGAGATCGTAGCACAGCAGGCCATAGCTTCCGAAAAACGAAAACACCTGCGAGCCATTGCAGGCTGGTGTCGATGCGGCCGGACTTCCCACCGCATGAAAGGCTTCCAGATTCTCCGTGGGAGCAACCTGTTTCCAGCGAACCTGTCCCGTGGTGCGATCGAGTGCGACGGTCGCCAGCTCTTTGGATTCGGCCACATAGGTGGTGATGAAGATCGAATCGCCGCAAACACACGGAGTGGAAATCCCTGGTGGCAATTCCACTCGCCAAATTCGATCGTCGCCTTCACCGAATTCCAATGGCAGCGTCATTCCCTGTGGAGCAATCCCATGGTCTCGACGAAACCATGTCATGACATCACCAGCCTGAAGAACTGATGGCAGCAGTGCTACAACAAAAAGAGTGACAAGGTAAATCGAGAGTTCTACACGCAGACGGCGGCAATGCATTGTGATTTTCCAAACAATCGGGGACAGTCGAAGTCGTTGCGATTCGCCGTGACGTTGCGGAGGGAAACAAAGAGTGGCGGCACTGGCGGGAGGAGCACCGTCGGCAATGTACCAAAACGACACCGTTAAGCCAGCGCCTTATCAGCATTGAAGTCGAAGGGTGGCCAGGGTTAAAAGGCGTTCGCCCGAAACCCCGGAGCGTTCAGTCCGGCCCCTGCCACCAGATCAACAAACGCAGGACGGACTGTCGCCAGGAGCCTGTCCTGATCCTTGGGAGCGAAATTCGTCAAGACTGTCGTTATGCTCTGGAGGCTGGTCAGGCTGCACACTCCCGATTCACTCACAGTTCTGTGTTCTCGTTGTTCAAACGCCCAATCTGGCACTGCCCAATTCAGTTGAGTCGGGTTAAGTTAAAAAGACTGAGGATGATTATCATGCGACTTGTCGTTGTGATTGCATTTGGAATCATGCTGTCGAATATCGCGAATGCTCAGACGCGGCTCATCGGACATTGGCCGCTTCAGGGCTCGGTGGACGCATCGTCAGCGACACCACTAAATGCGCAAGCCACTGCCATAACGTTTGGTGATGACGGACCCACTCGAACTCTTACTCAGGCGGCCATGTTTGATGGCAAGTCGTCGGTACTGGAAGTCGCCGCATCCAAGGTGCTCGACCTGAAGGATCAACCGTTCTCACTGACGGCATGGATTCATTCGCCGGACACGTCAGTCGATGTGCCGGGCGACATCATCAGCCAGTATGATCCGAATAGCCGCACGGGCATTCATCTGGGACTATATTCGCACGGCGGAGTTACGAATTCGCAGTCCAACCGGCGTCAGTTGCATTTCGGCATTGACCAGAGCCGCACTGAACCCGCCTTTGCCGACCACGGGCAACTGGGCACCGCGATTTATGTGTTTTCCTTGTGCGTGCATGATGGCCGATTGTATGCCTCCACGTGCCATGCGGGCAGCGATGAAGCAGGTCACGTATTTCGATTTGAAGGCGAAGATCGCTGGACTGATCTGGGATCACCCGACAAATCCAACTCGGTTTCTGCAATGACTGCTTTCAATGGTTCGCTGTATGTGGCATCCAGTAAGTATCGTCTGGCGGGTTCATCGCTGTCAGAATCGACCAACGAGAACTTCGGTGGCAAAGTGTTTCGTCTTGACACGAACGATCAGTGGGTGTCGTGCGGCACGTTATCGCCGGAGACTGAAGCGGTTTCCAGCCTGATTGAATTCGATGGCCAACTGTATGCGGGATCGCTGTACAAGCCGGCTGGCTTCTTCCGCTATGAAGGTGGTGAACGCTGGGTGGCCTGCGAAACTCTGAATGGTAAGCGAGTCGAAGCGATGACCGTCTTCAACGGTGCGTTGTATGCAACGTGCTATGACGAAGGATCTGTCTTTCGTTTCGACGGCAAAACCTGGAGCCTTGTGGGAAAGATCCCCAATGCGACTCAGACCTACGGATTCGCCGTTCACGATGGCGGTCTGTTTGTCAGCGAATGGCCTCAAGCGCACGTGTTTCGCTATATGGGAGGAACGGATTGGAAAGATGTCGGTAAACTCGGTGACGAACGCGAAGCGATGCCGTTGCTGGTCTACAACGGAAAGATGTACGGCGGGACTCTGCCGCTGGCGGAAGTTTATCGCTACGACGGCGGAACTTCGTGGGCAAAGATTGGGCGAGTGGACTACGCACCGGATGTTGTTTACCGTCGCGCGTGGTCGATGGCCGTGTTTCAGGGACGGCTGTTTGTCGGCACTCTGCCTTCTGGAAAAGTCCTGTCCCTGGAAGTAGGCCGCAATGCAACGGCGGACACGTCACTTCCGGACGGCTGGCACCACATCGCCGCAGTTCGAGACACCGATCGACTGAAGATGTACGTGGACGGAAAATCGGTCGCCACATCAGCGACTTTCACCACCAGCGAATTCAACCTCTCCAGCGAGCAGCCTTTGAAGATCGGCTTCGGAGCTCAGGACCATTTTCACGGCCGCATGGCCGACGTGCGAATCTACCAGGGCGCACTGTCGCTGGAAGAAATTCAAAGTTTGACAAATAAATCGCAGTGATGCACAAATTCCAGCGGCGCGTGAATCACAATGATGTGCATCGTTGGTGCATTTCAAATTTGCGTTTCATTTCGAACATAACATCGGTTCGAAAAAAGCGTGGGCGACTCAGGTCTCATTTGCCAGTTGTTCAGTGGCAGAGTTACTGCTGATGCGATTCTGTTGGTTACGTGGAAACGAATGTTGCGTCTCTGTGCAGTGTGACCTGTGTAGTCCGAAGATGGAACTTCTGTCTCACAAGAGCCAGATACACCGTCAGATTGTATTGCCCACGTAAACCTGCACAGTTGAATAGCGACCGCGCCAAAATGCGCATCGAGACACGCCGCAAGTCGGCACTTGAACGTCATGATGAGTAAACACGCGAGCCGTTCTGGCGAACACGTCGAGTTCCGTTGAGGGCTTTGCTCCGGCCAGTTCAAGGAATGTCGGAAAGAGATCGAAGTTCAGGCCCGCATAATCACATCGCGATTCAGGTTTGATGCGGCTCGGCCAACGGACCATGAACGGTATGCGGAGTCCGCCGTCATAGTGGTCCTGCTTGCCACCTCGCCATGGACCGTTGTTCTGACCATGCGGCAGCGAACCACCGTTGTCTGCGGTGAAGACGACCAGTGTGTTCTGCTCCAGCCCTGTCTCGCGCAATGTGGCCAGCACGCGGCCGATTCCATCGTCAAGGTGTTCCACGAACGCCACATTCCGAGCCCGCTTCTCGTCGAGTTGCGGCGCTCGTTCGGTCACCTTCGTCAGATACTCGGCCGGTGGTTCGATCGGGAAATGCGGCGCGTTGTAGGC
>JANOZG010000026.1:0-9506 GCA_031429275.1 Planctomycetota bacterium | reverse complement strand
GCTGGCGAAGACGTTGATGGTGCGTTCGCTGGCCGAATCGATGAGCCTCACGTTTCATCGCATTCAGTTCACTCCCGACCTCATGCCTGCTGACATCACAGGCACCGATATCATTCAGGAAAATCGCGAGACGGGTCATCGTGATCTCGTCTTTGATAAGGGACCGATCTTCACTCAAATGCTGCTGGCGGATGAAATCAATCGCACGCCACCGAAAACTCAGGCCGCTCTGCTGGAAGCCATGCAGGAACATGAAGTCACCGTCGGTGGCACAACATATCGCCTGGAAGAACCGTTCTTTGTTCTGGCAACGCAGAACCCTATCGAACAGGAAGGCACGTATCCTCTGCCAGAAGCTCAACGCGACCGATTCTTGTTTAACGTCGTCGTCGATTATCCATCGCGTGATGAAGAAGGCGAAATCATCGATCGCACAACGTCCACGCGATCCGCAAAACCTGAACATGTTGTGACCGGTGCAGAAATTATCGAGATGCAGCAAACCGTCCGACTTGTTCCGCTGCCGGATCATGTCAAGAACTTTGTCCTGGATCTTGTGCGATCTGCACGACCGAAAGATCCAACAACAAAGCCATGGGTGCGTGAGCTCATCGAATGGGGGCCGGGCCCACGCGCCTGTCAGCAACTGGTTCTCGCCGCAAAAGCCCGCGCTCTTCTGCACGGACGTCACCATGTCACGCGGGACGATGTTGAGATCCTTGCATTGCCGGTTCTGCGCCACCGAATCGTCCCGACTTTCAGTGCCGAAGCAGAAGGCGTCAGCGTTGATGATCTGATCACCCGACTTCTGCGTGAACTGCCAAAAGCGTCAAAGCAACTTTTGTGAATGACCAATGACGAATTTCCAATGACCAATGAATCGCAGTAGCAGGCGTTGGTCATTGCCTCGATCCGCAAGGGTGTTTTCATTGGTCATTTTTCATTAGACATTGGTCATTCCCTCCCATGTCCGACGTACTCTCAGCCCGCGACATCTCAAGATTCTCCAACCTCCAGGTCTTGGCCAAGGGAGTTGTTGAAGGATTCTGTTCCGGTCTGCACAAGTCGCCGCACAAGGGCTTCAGCGTTGAGTTCAAGGAACATCGATCGTACGTTCCCGGTGATGACATTCGCACGATCGACTGGAAACTGTTCGGCAAAACCGATCGTCTATACATTCGCGAATACGAAGAAGAGACCAACCTGCGTTGCACCATTCTGCTTGATTCCAGCGGCTCGATGGCCTACAGCGGCTCCCGCAGCAACGGCAGCACGAAGCATGATTACGCGGTTCGCACAGCCGCCTGTCTCGCTTATCTGATGCTGCAACAGCAGGACAGCGTTGGTCTGGTGACGTTCGACAAGCAGGTTCGACGCTACATCCCGCCGCGGGCTCGGCCAAAGCATCTGCAGGCGATCATCAACGAGCTCAAAGTGCAAAAACCCGAGTTCGAAACGGCGCTGAGCGACGTGTTTCACGAGATGGTCGTGAAGATTCATCGTCGCGGGTTGCTGATCATTATTTCCGATCTGTTTGATGACGCCGAAAAACTGATGAAGTCGCTGGCGCATTTTCGGCACGCGAATCACGAGATCATTATCTTCCAGATCTGGGATCCGGATGAACTGGACTTTCCGTTTCGTCAGTGGACTCAGTTCGCATCACTGGAAGCCGCCGAAAATCGTCACCTCGTCGATCCCGCACAGATTCGTCGGGCGTATCTCGATAAGCTCGCCCAGTTCCGTGATCAACTCGCGAGCGGCTGCAATCGGCATCGCATCAGCCTTGTCCCAATGACGACGGATCAGCCACACGCCGACGTTCTGGCCGCGTACCTCGCGCTGCGAAGGAGGGGGCGATGACGTTCCTTAACCCCGCCCTCGCATTAGGTGCCCTTGCGTTTGCGATTCCTCTGATCATTCACATCCTCAATCGCAGTCGATTCAAGACGGTTGAATGGGGGGCCATGCATCTGCTGGAATCCGTGATCAAGGTCAATCACAAACGGTTTCGCATCGACCAGCTCATTCTGTTGCTCGTACGATGCGCGATTCCGGTGCTGCTGGCGTTGTGTCTGGCAAAGCCCGTGTTGACTGGATCGAAGCTGCTCGAAGGTGATTCGCCGGTCTCGCTCGTCGTGCTGCTGGATACAAGTTATTCAATGGACACAGTCGATCCGTCCGGTTCGCGATTTGACAGCGCTGTGGATGCGGCCTGCAAAATTATCGGTGCTGCAGGCAAAGGGTCTGAAGTCGCCGTCATTCAAACCGGTGGCCGACCGACGCCGCTGTTCGATCAGCCGGTGTTCGATCCGGAAGCTGTCGTCCGCCGACTGAAACAAATCCCAGCTGGATACGGTGCGAGCGACATGCAGGCGTCGCTGGATACGGCGATGACGACACTTTCCGGAATGAAACACGCGCGGCGGGAACTGATCGTTATCAGCGATTTTCAGCCAGCCGACTGGGACGACGTCGGAGCCAATGCGGCAGAATCCATCCATCGACAAATCGATGCGATGGATATCAAACCGGAACTCACGCTGCTGCCGATTGGCAAGCCGGTGACGGGCAACGTGTCCGTGGACTCGCTGGAATTCCCTAGCCGCGCCCTGGGTGTTGGGCAGCAACTGGCCGTGCGGGCGAACATCAGAAATCACGGCATCGGGGCCATCGATAACGCCCGTGTGATTTTCAAAATCGACGGTGCCGAATCGTCGGTGTCACAGACCACCCTGGCGGCCAACGGAGACACACAGGTTCTGTTTCCGTGTACATTCGAAAAAGCAGGCTCGCATGTGATAGAAGTCGAGGTTGTCGCTGATGATCCGTTGGCGGATGACAATCGCTACGCCGCAGCCGTCACGATCTGGGACAGTATCAATGTGATGCTCGTTGATGGTGATCCGAGCGGTCAGCCACTGCAGAGCGAAACCGACTACCTGTCGATCGCGTTGACGCCCTTCACCTTCGGACGCGATCGACTGGCCGACCTGGTGCAGACTCAAACCGTGCCGCCGAATGACATCAATGAAGAGAAACTCAAAACAGCTCGCGTCGTTGTGCTGGCGAATGTGTCAAAGCTCGATGCTCCGCAGCTAGCCGCGCTGACGGGTTTTGTGACCGACGGAGGGGCGTTGCTGGTGTGTGCCGGGAATAAGATTGATCTGAACTGGTATCGCGAACAAATGTTTGCGGCAGGCAATGGTTTGATTCCAGCTGCTTATGGAGCTCCGCGAGGTCAAATCGATGAGTCCGGCAAAAGCGCAAACATCGTCGCGCAGCATTTTGATCATGCGGCACTGGAGTTCTTCAACGAACCGGCCAACGGTGATCTGTCTGCGGCGGAAATTCGTAAGTGGAACGAACTGTCGGATATCAATACCGATGGCAGTTCAGTCGTTCTCGCTCGGCTGGACAATGGTGATCCGTTTCTGGTTGAACGTCATTTCGGCGACGGTGTTGTGATGCAACTGGCCACGGCGTGTGATGCTGATTGGTCAGATCTGCCAATGCGTCCGTTCTTCGTGCCGTTGATGCAGCAGCTTGTCACGACGATGGCGTCCGGGATTTCGCCGCCTCGAAATATTCAAACGGGTGAACCAGCGGTGGCGGTGTTTGGTTCCAATGTCCCTTCTCCCCTTGCGGGGGAGAAGGTGGCCGAAGGCCGGATGAGGGGGCCGAACGACGATGCAAACACCCCTCACCCTAGCCCTCTCCCCTCCGAGGTGAGAGGGGACAGTCGCAACGAATCGCTCACGTTGTCGATCGTAACGCCGGACGGATCACGTCGCACAGTGCAGACTGTTGCGGAAGGCAAAACGCAGCTCGCGAGGTTTGAGGGAACTCAGCGACCGGGCGTATATGCCATGTCAACGCCGTCAACCGAGACGCTCCACTTCGTCGCCGAAACATCGCGTGATGAATCAAACCTGAACAGTCTGGATGAGACCGGCCTGCAGTCTTTATCAAAAACCCTTGCTTCAACGCTGATCAAATCGCCTGCCGAATATCTTGAACAGGATCGACTGCGTCGTCATGGTCAGGAAATCTGGAAGTATGTCCTCGCCGCGTTTTTGGCATTTTTGTGTTTGGAACTTGTTCTGCAACAACGTTTCGCGAGGGTCCGCGCATGACGACTTTGCGATTTGTTGGTGAAATTCCGCTGTGGCTGGGTTTGCTGCTGTCGCTGATCGTCTGCGCGCTGTCGTGGCGATATTACAGTCGTGAGAATTTCGATCTGCCGCGCCGGCTGAAATGGTTTCTGCCGCTGCTGCGTTCGCTCGCATTCTTTCTGGGAATCATGGTGCTGACCGGGCCGGTGCTGCATCATCGAACGATCATTGGTGAACTAGGCCGCGTCAAGATCTACCTGGATGCGTCACGCAGCATGACGATGACGGATCGACACATGTCGGTTGGCCGTAAGCTGATGATCGCCGAACAACTTGGCTGGGTCACGGCGGGACATGTGGATTCGACGTTGCTCAAAGCGGCCGATGAATTGTCCGACGCACGGCGCGTATTTCGCGAAGAAATGGCGATTGTCGCCAGTGCTCCGCGTGTCTCCGACGCAGCTGTTGCTGTCACCCCTGAAGTCGATTTCGCCAAAATCCGCGCGGCCGCCGGAATTTTTTTGACTCGTCTGAAGGAACTGCAACCAAAGTTACCGACCGCAATCAGAGAGCAACTCTCCACCGAACTGCTGCAACCGATGGAAGCCGCGATGACTGCCATCGAAGGCACACCTGAAGCGGCGATGACGCAACTCACGACGTTGACCAACTCCGGCGAATCCTCAGAAACCGCTCTTCGCAAAGCGTTCGACGACTCCATCGCCGACGTCGTTGCCTCTGATGAATCCATTCGTTCGGCACTTGCAATGTTCGACGAAACACCTCGCTGGCGACGTGCGGAACTTGGACTGTCTGAATCGTCCGCAAAGGTCCTCAGCGCGCTGCGAGAAACCCACGACGTCGAAGTGCTGACACTCACCGGTGAAGAAGCTGTGGGGCAGACTTCCAGCCTGCCAACCTCCGACTCTGCCAACGCCGTACCCGCCACCGAGAACTTTTCCAACATCACCGACCTTAGTACCGGAGTTGTCGCGACTCAAAAGAGCAGCACTGCCACCACAGACGCCAACGACGTTGCCGAGAAACCCAATACCGCCATCGTGTTGATTACCGACGGCCAGCACAACACCGGCCCGTCACCGCTGCAGACGTCGCGAGTTCTTGGCAGTCAGGGCGTGGCATTTTACAACGTCTCGGTGGGAGCGAGTCAGCAAGCCTCGGACCTCGCCGTCACTGGGCTCGAACATCCTGACCTGGTCTACCAGAAAGACAAGGTTCGCGGCGTGCTGATCGTTCGCGATCAAATGCCAGCTGGCAAACCGTTCGCTGCTCAAATCAGCTATGAAGGCGAAGTGTTGTGGACGCAGCAATTGTTGACTCAGAACATCCCCGAGCGACGCATTGAGTTCGAGTTTTCGATCGATGAACTGGTCACAAAGCTGGGGACGCAGTTTGCATCGGACATCAAACAAAACGCCGTCCCGCTGGCTTTCGATGCATCGATCGCGCCGCTACCGGAAGAATCAGAAACCGACAACAATAGCCGCACGATGCGACTGGCGGCGATTGTGTCGAGCAACAAAGTGCTGATCTTGGATGGTCGCGCACGATGGGAAACGCGATACCTTCGAAATGTGTTCGAGCGCGACGAGCAATGGTCCGTGAACACGGTTATTGCCGGGCCGGGCACCAATGATGCCGTTCTGCGTCGTGGCGATGAGGACGGACAGTTTCCAGCGACGCGCGATGCGTTGTTTAAGTATGATCTCATCTTCATTGGCGAAGTGTCGCCGGAATTGTTCGCTGCTCAGGACTTCGATTGGCTAAAGGAGTTCGTTGAGGTTCGCGGCGGCGGGATGGTGCTCATCGACGGACAGCGGCGATCACTGCCGCAGTTTGCAGACACAGATATCGGTAGCTTGTTGCCCGTCGAATGGCTTGGGGAGACGATCGCGTCGAAACCTGTTGCTCTGCAACTGACAGACAAAGGAGCGAAGGAAATCGCGTTGAATCTGGCGGCAGATGAAGTTGAAAATCGCCGCTTCTGGACGGAGCTTCCTGCGCCGCACTCGCTGGTGGTGGTTAGCGCATTGCCGGGTGCGGAAGTGCTTATAGAAGTGAACGTCGATGGACAGCAGCGGCCCATGATGGTGACGCGAAATTTCGGCGCGGGACGTGTCCTGTATCTGGCGTCGGATGAAACATGGCGATGGCGTTACAAAGTCGCCGACATATGGCATCAGCGAATCTGGAATCAACTGGCGAAATACGTGATGCCGCGCCCTTTCGCGGTCAGCGATGAGTTTGTGTCGCTGGATACCGGCGCGGTGCGATATGATTTTGGATCGACAGTTGACGTGCGGGCTCGCTTGTTGGGACTGGACGGTAAACCTGCGATCAATGCAACGGCGGATGCGTTAGTCTGGAAGGAGGGTCGCATCGTTTCGACGGTGAGTCTGAACGCCGATCCGGATGTGCGCGGAATCTATCGCGGTCGAATCGCGGCGTTGCCGGAGGGCGAATACGAAGTATCAATTCGAGCAGCGGGTTATAGCGACGCGGCATTAAAGGCGCGGAGCGGATTTGTGGTCATGCCACCAGAATCGGGGGAGATGACTCAAACGGCCGCGAATGAATCCCTGCTCAAACAAATGGCGACAGACACTGGCGGCGCGTTTCTTCGAGAAGAGGAGATAAGCCGGTTGACGGACCTGCTAAGTCCACTCAGCAGCGGCCGAGTGGTGGAATCAGAGACTCTAATCTGGCAGAGCTATTGGTGGTTTGCTGCGATTGTTATTTTGTTGACATTAGAATGGGTGCTGAGAAAACGCGCAGGGTTGTTGTAATTTGTTCCGGCGAGCGGCATGTGTCAGCTTGCCGGTACGTAGCGATTCATGTTCGTCGCAAGGAAATCGCATTGAACCGGTGGGCTTACGCCGCACCGCTCACCACTGTGTTGTCGCATCGAGGAAATTCCTATGAGCATCACGCTTGATCCTATCGTCACGAACAAGCTTCGCCACTTCTCTCGGCGACGGATGTGGCTGATTGTCGCGCGGGGAATCTGCGCTGGGATCGTCACGTTTTTGCTCTGCACCGCGATCGTCGCAGCCATCGACTGGTACTGGCTGCTCAGTGACCAGACGCGATGGGGACTGAGCGCGGGAATCTATTTGCCCGTTCTCGTTGTCGTCTGGATAACATGTGTGCGAAAGATGATGCACCTTCCAGCGAAGGAAGAGATTGCATCACAAGTCGAACTTTCTGAACCGCAACTGCGTGAAAATCTGTTGTCGGCTGTGGAACTCGCCACAGATGATCCGTCGGTCCTGCATGACTCGCCCGTATTCCGCAGTCTGTTGCAGGGAAAAGTTGCTGAACAGATGGGACGGATTCAGATTCCGCGATTGCTGCCGGTGAAACTTGTTGCGAAATGGCTCCTGGCGGCGGTTGTGATTGTCGCAATTGCTGCGGCCCTGTTGCTGTCCGGTGACGGACGATTCCGCCAGCTCGCCGCGCGAGCCATCCTGCCAGGTGCCAACATCGCCCGAGTTTCGCGAGTCAACGTCGAGATCCTGCAGCCGACGCCACATTCACTGCTAATGGCCGAAGATGAAACTGTCGCCATCGTTGTTGAAGTCACAGGCGGAAGTTTCGACGAAGTCACGCTGGAGACATTCACTGAAAAACAAGGCACCACGCGGCAGTCCATGAAAGGTCGCACCGATGCCGAGTTCACATCGAACATTCATGTGATGAACGAAACCGTCGAATATCGCATCATGGCGGGTGACGCCGTGACCGAACGATTCCGCATCGAATCACGGCCGCGTCCGCGAGTCACCGCATTTCACAAGACGTATGAATATCCTGAGTACTCATTGCTGCCGCCACAAACTGTCACGGAAACACATGGCGATCTGCTGATCCTGGAAGGCACAAAGACACAGCTCAAACTGGAACTCGATCAACAGGTTTCTGCAGCCGAACTTCGTATCGATCCGGCGGATAAGGAAGAGCTGACTGTGATTCCGCTCACGCCCGATCCGGAAAGCACGAATGGTCTGCAATGGATCGCAACGGTGCCTGTTGACGAAGCCTCCATTTACAAGGTGCATCTGGTTTCAAAAGAAACGGGCTTTGAAAACATCTTCAGCCCGAAATACGAAATTCGCCCGCAGCCTGATCTGATTCCACGCGCAGGGTTTATAGATCAGCAGGAAACCACGCTTTTGCTTCCGCCAAACGATATCGTCGCGCTGAAGGCGATGGCGGAAGACGATCTGCCGCTGGTGAGTCTTGAGCAACATGTTTCGATCAACGGACGCGACTGGATCGCTCTGCCACTGGAGACGAAAACCGGCGACGACAAAGATGGTCGACATCTCACGGCGGACTGGCATTGGGACCTGTTGAGTCACAAATTGAAGACGGGCGATCAGGTGATGACAAAGCTTGTTGCCACCGACCGCAAGGGCAATATCGGTGAATCGATTCCATTGCGTGTCATCGTTGCGTCGTCCGATTTCGATCCCCAGCGCCATACGATCCTGGAACGCAAAGTCGGCTTGTACGATGAACTTGCAAAGTTCTCCGCGCTGTTGCAGGAACACAAAACCTCAGCGCTCGAAGCCATCGATCGCCTTCGCAAGCCGGAAACCAGCGATGAACAGAAAACACTCGATCGAGCCGCGCTGGCAGATCTTGCGGACAAGCAGCGGGAACAGGCGACGAAACTGCTGACAGAAATCAAGGCTGTTGAAATCGAAATGCCGGCCGGCGCCGATGCATACGATCTGGATCTCACCGGACGAGTGATTGCGAGGATTCAGCGCGAGCATGCGAATGTTCCGGCGTTTGCTCTCAAGGCTATGCTGCATACGGAGGATCCAAATCGCGTGAATGGAGATCTGGATATACTCAAGCAGTCGTTTGAACGTTCGGCGGATGATGCGAAGATCACGGCAGAGCATTATCAGAATTCCATGGCGTACAACTTCATGAGCGGCGTGGCGTTCGATCTCGACACATTGCTGACGCAGCAACAATTCGTTGTCGATAGCTCAACGCAGACGTTCGATCGATTGCAGCGTCAGGAAACCGTGGCCGTCAATTTGATGAAGGACATCGAACGCCTGCTGCGTAATCAACGCAGGCAGATGCCAAACGACCTGGAAGGACACATTAACAATCTGCTGACATGGTCAACGTCTCAACGCGAGCGGTTGCAGGATTCGATGGAGTCGGAAGAGAAACTCGATCAACTGAAGAATGTGTCGGTCGATTTTCTGAATCAGTTGAAGAATCAGCAGCGGTTCGATGCTGTTGATGGTGGCTTGCCGGGCCGCGTTGTGAATGCATGGCGAGATCTCGACAACCGCGCGGGGAACCTGTTTACTCCAATTGAGCAGACGGCGAACGCCGTGCGGC
>JANOZG010000025.1:0-3116 GCA_031429275.1 Planctomycetota bacterium | reverse complement strand
ATCGCCGGCACCCTCTGACAGATGCGTTGCGGAGTACGAGAATTCAGCCGGTTCGATCAAGGTCTGAATCGGCAACAGGAAAGGTGGCGCTGGGGTGCCCATGATGGGATTAGCACCAGTAGGTGTTATCGCCCCAGTGTCGTCAACATGTTCGAGTGACAGGTTATGGCCGATTTCGTGCGAAGTTACCAGTCCCAATGCTCGTCGTGTGAACGTGAGGTTCCCGGATGTCAGCGCTGAAGCCGCGTATGCCGGTGCGTCGCTTAGCGACTGAGCTCGAATGTCGAAAGCATTTCCCGGTGTCAGTGGACCGAATGTGGTCAGGGTGTTTGCATAAACCGTACTACCATCCTCACCCAGTGTGATGAAGTTCGGACCGGTGCCAGCAGCGTTTCGGACTGCACCGAGAATCGCTAAGCCCCCTGCTGCCCCAGATCCTGCTGCGGCATCACCAATGTTCACAACGTAGTATTCAGTTGCTCCGTTTGACGGAGCAACGCCGTTGTCCCCAATCACAAAGTCGATCGCCACTTCCATTCCGTCAGGAATTGAACTTCGAGGATCCTGAGTTACTGTTGGAATCGTACGGAAATAGTTTCGAACTGTGTCCAGCACAGAATTCGTGACCAAATCATACTGTGACGGCGCGAAACCGTAGTTCGCAACATCAAACGGATCCAGGGGTTCTCCGAACAAATCTACAAAACCAGCCTGACCCGGATCGATAAAGTCCAAAACAATTGTCAGACCCGCTGGCCCACCGCTGGTTCCGCCAGAAATGGTGTTGAACAACGCATCAATCTGTGCTGTGGAAGTATCGCGAAGATCAGTTGCTACGCCCGCGTAAGTGTTGCCGAGAAATGTATTCCCAAGCGACGCTGCTGGACCACCGATATCGAATGTACCCGTACTTGCGTCTTCACCAAAGATACACAGCCCTGCGATGCTGTTCTGATTCATTGTGTTAGACACGATGCCCTGGTCAAAACGACCGTTACCATTCAGGTCTTCCCCTGCATCGAGGATTCCATTTCCATTGAGGTCTTCCGATACGGAGTTGAATACTCCTCCATTCAGGAAGTGAATGAATCCACCGTTGCCAAGGTTGTTGCTGAAAGTATTCGTTGCAAGACTTGAGAGGTTATATGTTCCGCCATCGGCTCGGGCTACGAATCCGTCGTTGGAATTGTTCGTTGAGATGTTCCCTTCGACAACCGCGTTGATCGTCGCGCCCGTGCGGGCTTCCGTGAGGATTCCCGTACCATTGAAATTCGTGGTATTGTTGACGATACCTGTCGCAACTCCACCAAAGCCGTCAGGATTGTCTGCGTTAATCGTGCTGCCCGGATTCGCGATGATGCTCAGGCCGGTGCCACTGTTATTGGAGGCAATGTTGTTTCGAACCAGCAGATCAATCGCAGAGCCTCCAGCAACTGTCAGGTCCAAACCATCCACAGACACGCCAGCCAGTCCATTGAACTCATTTTCATCAACAATAATCCGACCAGAGACATCCTGCAGCAAAGCACCGTTCGTGTAGTTCGTGAAGATGTTGCATGTCAGATTCGCGTTGGTAACGGGCAACGGATTCACAACACCATTGCCGAAGATCGTGCCAGCGGCGTTGGCGGCATCGATTCGCATGCCGATGATTGAGTTGTTGTTTCCGATGCGGACAACACTGCCGCCAGCAACCATGGTCGGATTCGAAATCAGTGGTCCCAGTGTTGTTGCCAGACCAGTATCCGCCGGGATAATACAGTCTGGTGCCAGTGTTAAAGGTTTCAGAGACGACAGCAGGGTTTGATCATCAAACAGTGTCATGCCACCATTGACAGTCAGGTTGGTCGTGGTATCGTCTGCTCGAGGAACAACACGTATGATGTCGATGCTGTTATTGTTAGCAATTGCAGCGGCCGCCAATGTGCCATAAGGATTTTCAAAGGTACCGGCACCTACAGTCGTTCGGTTCGGATCGACATACAACAGCCTGTAGCCAACTCCGGTCGCGGTATTGACAACCGGGGTAAACACGAAATTTGTATCACGATGGACGTGAATTCTGTTGTCGCGAACGACAGGGTCCTGCAGGCGTTCCCTCACCGTTGAGCGTCGCAGCACGCGGCGATTCTTGTAGTTCGGCAAGTCGTATTGCAGACTCACCCAGCTGTTCATCCCGAAAGTGCGGTCCGTGGTGAGGTAAGTGTTGACACGCAGACTTTCCGTCACCAGTGCTTCCCAGCGAGCTTGAAAGCCCGTCGCATCTTTTCCAAGGTCGTTGTGCAGGAAGTAGGCACCGGCGTACATGTTAATGCCATATTCGCCCAGCACAGGCAGCGGACCACCAGTTTCAGCCTGAACGCCAGAGTAAGCGTTTTCGTAGTTGTCAGTGCGAACTTTGAACGCACCATTGCCAAGCAATGCCAGATTATTCGATGTGCTCGTGCTGAGCAGCTGTGAATCATCACCGACCGCGAAATAGCCGTTCAATCGGAAGTCGAGGTATTTGCCGAGCGATTCGAAGCCCGCTCCGGCCTGATACCAGTTTCCGTTGCCGTAACCCTGGTCGTAGTCAAAATACCCGTTCACACCAAAGATACGGTTGTGAGCCGAATCATAGTTGCGATAAATCAGTCCCGCGTTCCCCAACGGATCACTGTTGTTAGTGATTGACGCGGAAATGTCACCAATTAAAACGTTGGTGTTTGGAACAATATGATAAGGCATGCGAGCATTGAGTCGCTGATACGACTGCTCATATCCCAGACCATCGCCAACGTTCGTTTCGAACATCACGCTAGGGCCAAACGGCTGTGCTGGCTGATAGGCTGAATGAGGAATCTGCTGAGTCGCTCCGTACGAACGCTCAAAATAGGGAGCATACGGTGCGGCTTGCGGATACATGCCCATGCCGGGGTCGGCAGAGCCGCCATCCAGCGTGGCAACACCGGACATGCCCGGATCAGGTGTCGGGGTTGCAGCAAAATCCGCCGATGGCGAATGATCGCCCATGCGGACGACCCCCGGTTCATCGCCGACAGAGATACCTGCGGCTGTGATCAGAGCGATGCTGCTGACAAGGAGTGTGGCCGAGGCAAGAATTCGTGTGGGTTTCA
>JANOZG010000024.1:0-6824 GCA_031429275.1 Planctomycetota bacterium | reverse complement strand
TCCAGAGCGCCGCGAGGCACCCCATTGGCATTCACAAGTGCAGTCTGTGGCCCGCCTGATGTCTGCTGATTCCAGTTGGAATAGTAGATTCCTGAAACGCGTTCTTTAGCGAGACACATCAGTGCTGTTTCCTCCAGCCAGCGAGTCTGAGTTTCTTCGAATCGCGTGTCTTTACCCGAAGAAGACTCAGGAGCCGTAATCATCATATTGATCGGAACCTGCAGCAGCGACCATTGATCAATCAGGTGCGACAGGCTGAGAGAATCCCGCCACAGCGTTACATCGGGAATTTTTCCGATACGTATTTCGAGATTGATCTCGGTAAAGCGGACTCCGCAACGCCTGAGGGTATCAATGAATTGAATCGGAGACAGTCGGTTTTTCGTCTGGCTAAGATATTCACCCCACGGCTGTACAACACGCAGACTGACTTGAGTGTGATCATCCACCTGCCTTGCTGCTTCAATGGCACGAGCGACAAGATTCATGCGTTGTTCTTCGTCCATTGACGCAACGCCGCCTCGATTGGCCCCGGTGACGACCTCCCAGTGTCGCACTCGGCCAACATAACGGCCGACAACTGTTTCAACGAAATCTGCGGTAAAACTCTGCAGGTTCACCATATCTCCGGTCCAGGCTTTCAGCCAAACCGGAAGACGATCTTCAGATAAATCCAGCAGCGGTCCACCCAGAATAAACAGTTTCTTTTCCAGAGCCCAATCGACGAGTTGATCCAGCTGATCCCATTGATAATCACCATCATCGTGTTCCAGAGTGTTCCACGAGGCGTCAATTTGCACCGCGTTGAACGCATTGCAGAACTCATCTGGGTTTTCAGGCACGCGATCCAGTCGACAGCCAAGAAACACGGGCAGCCGAGCCGCACGACTGCGTCGGTACTCTAAACGCTGTTCGACGTAGTGCTGGCAAAGCAAGTCCGTCGCGCGGGAGGAAGCGTCGATCGACAACATCGCTGCCGCGACAGCGGTTTCGGGAGATTCCGTGCGGAGAACTGCAGCACGAAAGGCACGGTGTGCATCCTGAATCAGACCGGTCAGAATCGGTGACGACTGCAGTCCGGCACCTGACCATGCGAAATACTGATTTCGGAGACGCGATAATTGACCTCGAGCCAGTTCCAGCTCCAGTGAATACGGGGTCGACTGTTCGCGGAGACTCGTTGTGTGGACAACTTCGCGTCGACCGCTGAATCTTGGCCATAGCAGTCTCATCTGTCCGCTTTCGGCCACTTGGCGCTCGCAGATCAGCAATCCGTTTGTCAAATGTGCTCGCGCAGGGATGACGCGACCGTCGTACATCAGAAAGTCGATAAGCGACAATTCTTCTGCACCTGACAGCAGGTCCGGGCGTTCGACGCGAAACTGAATTACCCCCATGAATTACTCCGCCAACAAACGTGTACCGTTCGTTGATTCGAGCGTGGATGGTTTCGATCAGACCATATCCAGCCTGCTTCCAGTCCAAAACCCTGGGCTGACTGCGTGTGGCTGTTCGTCCCGAACCCCGATCTTACGATTTGAAGATGCGATCGTGTTCTTTCTGTTCGTCGGCGTAGTCTAAACGCAGTCTGGTACATTGTTCAAATGTTCCAGTCACTATAGACTCACACGGTCCTGCAAAAGTTGAAACTTCGCAGGTAAACTCTGGTCTTGAAATCTGGTGTTTCATCAAATGGTGCTGAATGACTTCTGTTTTACTGCAAAGTTCGTTGCCCGGAATTGATGTTCGTCGTGGAAAAGTTCGCGATGTCTTTGATTTTGGCGACAGATTATTGTTTGTGGCGTCTGACCGCATCAGCGCATTTGATTATATTCTTCCCAACGGAATTCCAAGGAAAGGCGAGGTTCTCACAAGACTTAGCCAGTTTTGGTTCAGCCTGCTTTCTGTGCCGCATCACTTCCTGACGAACGATGTGACAACACTTCCGCTTCCGGCAGGCGCTGATGTCGCGTCACTGACGGGTCGTAGTATGGTCGTCATGAAGACAGATGTCGTGCCGGTCGAATGTGTTGTTCGCGGCTATCTTGCAGGATCCGGTTGGAAAGAGTACCGCCAATCCGGCACAGTCTGCGGAATCCGGCTGCCAACGGGATTGAAAGAAAGCAGCCGCTTGCCAGAACCTATTTTCACGCCCGCTACAAAAGCCGAATCCGGCCACGATGAAAACATCAGTTTTGCCCAAATGTGCAATGATGTCGGAACGGATCTGGCGACGCGACTACGTGATATCAGCCTGCAGGTTTACTCAGAAGGCTGCGCTCATGCGAATACGAAAGGTATCATCATTGCCGATACAAAATTTGAATTTGGGCAGAAGGACAACGATATCATCCTGATTGATGAAGTGATGACGCCTGATAGTTCCCGGTTTTGGCCCGCTGACCAATATCAGCCTGGCCGAAGTCAGAATTCCTATGACAAACAGTTTGTGCGTGACTGGCTCGAACAATCTGGCTGGGACAAGAACAGTCCGCCACCGATTCTGCCTGACGACGTTGTCGCGAGGACATCAAAACGCTACATCGAAGCGTTTGAATTGCTGACAGGGTTGCCGTTTTAGCCTTCTTCGTCGGTTATTAACGACCACAGGCTTTGGAATCAATGACACAGTGTGTGTCAAAAATTCCAAAGCCCGTGTCACGGAAGTTGCGAAGATCAATTGTGTCTCATTTTCATGAGTGACACGCGGAGCAGTGATTCCACGTGAACACAACACAATCTGTCGCTACCTGATCACTAAAACACGTCCAGATAATAGTGTGAACCCTTGTGGTATGGCTTCTCGGTTGGATAGAAGTTGTACCAGCTTTTGTTGTAAACCGGGATTCTCATGGAAGGCTCATAGCGATAGTACATGTTGTCATATTGCTGCGGCTTCTGGAATGTGTGTGGATAGTAGACGTATGGGTAGTGATAAAACCGCTGCCAGTCAGATGGCTGTCCCGGAGGAGCAGCTTCCACGCAGCGGACGCTCGTCACCGTGGCGACTGCGATGATTGCAAACATGACGATTCGCTTCAGCATTTCGTGCTCCTTTTGAAACCTCGCGGCCAATGTCGATCGGCGAGTTTGCTGGTCTCGAGGATCGATAATTGCGAGCCGGTGTCATTGACATCGGCATCGTGATTCTGGACGAAGTCTCGGCAAAACGGACCGATCAGTTTGACAGTCGAAACTGTCTTAAATCGCCCCCGGAAACAGACTCAAGTCCGTAATGCCGAGACTCGTCAGATGAACTCAGATACTCCACTCACAAGCTTCTTCATCGGCCAGCAGAACGCCGCAGGATCAGCACTTTCGTCAGAATCGTTAAATTCGATTTCTGGCGCAGGCAATTCGTTGCTCGTGGGGCAGATGCGACTGTGTCGGCAGAAGTAGACCGGCAATTTTCGCCCCTGTGTCACGCCTGGTCCTGGAGGACAAGTCTGCATCGACCCTACTTATGGGCGCGGAATCGGTAACGATCCACAACGCTAACCTCAGAGTTTCGGATCAGCTCCTGTTTCGCCGATATGCTGTCGCGATAAAGAAGTAGATGATTCCAGCACCGATAAGGAGCAGTACACTGAACGTCTGCATCCATTGTTCAAGTAACAGGCTGACGAAGGCTCCTGCATAGGCCAGCAACAATAACGCCGGTGTCACTGGATAGCCCCAGGTCCTGTACGGTCTTTCAACATCCGGCCGTTTCCAGCGCAGCACATAGACTGCGGCAACCGCCATCCCGTAGAAAATCAAGCCCGCGCAGATGACGGAATCTGTCAGGTTGTCAAATGCACTTTTCATTTTCCGTGAATGCTGTTCCCCGGAAACCGCAGTAGCTGTCACGGCGGGTTGACCTGATTCAACCGCAGTTGATTCAGCGGATACGCTGCCTGGATTCGTTGCGTTTGCAACCACTGCGGTCGCAGCAGCAGGTTCGTTTGGATTCCAGGCCGAAAACAGAATGACCAGAAAAACCGTCCAGATCGCCTGAATTAAAATCGTGTTCACCGGCGTTCGAAATTTGGCATGAATCTGATGCAACCACGATGGAATTAATCCGTCGCGAGCAATTGCGAGATAAATTCGAGGCCCGGTGATCATGTTGGAGTTTGTGGCACCAAACGTTGAAATCATGACTCCGACAGCCGCAATTTTGGCCCCGACTGGACCAAACATCTTTTGAAACACATCGGCGGCGACCGTTGCACTTTGGGCCAGATGATTCATCGGCAGGACCAAGTGATAGCTCAGGTTCGCGCCGATATACACGACGATCACGATGCCAAGTCCGATCGCCATGGCCCGCGGAACATTCCGCTTCGGATCACGAATATCTTCAGCCACCGGCCCCAGATTGATCCAACCGTCGTATGGCCACAGTACCGCGACCATCGCAATCCCCAGAGCCTTCAAAAATGCTGAAATGCCCGCACCGTCGGTTGGGATGTTTAAGAGAGGTTGCGGTGTCGAAAGGTCCGTCACCTGAAACAAGAATGGCAGAATAATGAGTGCAGCAAGAAACGTCACTTTTGAAACTGTCGCCACACTTTGCACGCCAGCCCCAGCCTTGGTACTGAACATGTTCACGGCCGATAACCCAATAATGATTGTCAACGCGACGACCGTTTGTCCTATCGGTGACATCGGCAGAACTTCGTTCATATACAGCACTGTCGCGCAGGCCAAAGCTCCTACGGAACCAGTTCGCACCACCCAGAATTCTGTCCAGCCCCAAAGAAACGCGGGCAAACTTCCGAACGCTTCACGAATGTACAAGTACGGCCCGCCAGCGTGCGGAAACATGGCTCCCAATTCCGCCAGTGCCAGGGAACCACACAGCGTGATCAAGCCCACGAAAAGCCACGTGCCCATGATTGACAAAAAGCCATACTGCTGCAGCGCCGTATCGATCGCACTGATCTTCAGAAAGATGCCCGATCCGATGATGGATCCGACGACAATCATCGTCGCGTCAAACAAGCCCAAAACCTGCGGCAGCCGTTCATGTCCACCGTTGAGCGGCTGTGCTTCCGAATCGGTCGCAGGTTCAATCGGCTCAGACATTACAATTCCTGGTTCGGGGGTTAGAGCAAAAGAAATAATCCAATTGCACCGGTCTGCTATTCGGGAACTGCAAGGGTAGCATTCGGATCAGAATCGAGACTTGGCCACGGAGCGTGCGGATAGTCTACCGCCTGATATCGAATCGCCAATTCAGGAGTCATCAGCTTTTCGTGTTTTCGAAACCGCGACGTCAGCGCGCGGTCCAGAATACCACTGGTCAGCAGTGTACGCTCCACTGGGTAGCTTGGACGTCCGGAATGAAACATCCTTTCGATCCCTTTCAGCAGCCATGCGAAATGTGGATGGCGTGGCTCTGCCTTTTCGTCGAATCGCGTCGTGAGCAGTCCACTCTGTCCCTTCAGTTGAATTGCGATGGATGTGCCCGCAGCCGCTTCCGGCAGCATAAAGACAAATCCGCGAAAGCCGTCGATATATTCGAACTGAAAAAGTGCCACTTGTTTGTCATCGCGCGGGTTTTCCTGTGAATGCGGCACGGCGGCAAATGCGGCATCAAACAATTGTTTTGGCACGATGCCGTCATCGACTGCCTTCCAAACCGCGTCACCTTCGAGGCACTGCACCCATCGCACGCCAGACTCCGCTCCGCGACGTCGTTCGATATGACACTGGTAGAATTCCAGCGCGTGACTTCCGTAAATGTCGAGGCCAGAATAGCCGACTCCCACCGCCATTTCGATATCAGCACCGATGGGTATCGAAATCACCGGAGTTCGCTCGCCGACAGTCATCGACGAACCCGCCATAAACGGCACTTTTAACTCAACGGCCCGATCATACATCCATTTCGCATCCTCCCATGCTGGCCCAAGGTGCTTATCATTGAAAACTGGAACGACGCGGCCATACTTTACGAACGTATCGGTAATCTCTTTGAAAAACCTGCGCCGAGGATAAAGATGTTGTTCCAGTTCATTCCATGGATAGTCTCCGTGCTCGCCAATGCTGATCACGCCGTCGACAGGAATCTGACCACCGCCCACCGTGATCGCCTTTTCGATCGAATCAAAAATCGGGACGTTGTATTTTTCTGACATCCCCCGCGCCATGTCGCGGTCCGTGAACTGGTCAACATACATTGACGCTAGTTTCAACGCGGGGCCAGGTCCTCCGTCCTGCCTCCAGCCTTCCAGAATCTTGCCGATCAAAACGTCCGCGTGCAGACCTTTTTCATAGGCCGTCAAGATGGCCGCGACCGATTTCGTTTTTGTTGCGGCCGGTGTGGTTACCGTCGTTGCGAGTAACGCGGCTGAGCTAAACAGCCCCATGCCTTCGGCACATGCTGCGGCTGCGACGCCTGCCACCCAGTTGCGTCGAGACATATCAACGGCCGTTGAGTTGCTGCTATTGTTCATAGTGCATTCCGATTTGGAGAATTGCAGTTCGTGAACAAGTAGTGTTTCCTATCGGCAAGCTGAAAGCAAGGACACCGTTTCGATACGAGAAGACGGCACGCAGTGGACGTGAGTCCCCTGATGGGCGCGATGTCTGCAGCGTGAATGAAGTACAACAGGGGATTTACATCCCCCGCTCGCCGACAGTCTTTTATGTAACGCGTCGCAGTGCCGTGAACAGATGGCGGATCTCGTCATCCACTTCAGCAGGGGTGGCGGTTGTATGAGCGATCTCTTCGCGCAGGATCTGGCGGTAGCGTTTTCGCATACGATGAGCAGCAACGCGGGCGGCTGCGGGACTGAGTTGCAGAATCTCGCAGACGCCAGCGTATCCCTCACTGC
>JANOZG010000023.1:0-4306 GCA_031429275.1 Planctomycetota bacterium | reverse complement strand
CGTAAACGAAAAAAGCCGCGAAATTCGCGGCCATTCGTCTGGGTACGTTGTGGTACCATTAAGGGAAATGGGCGCTGAGGGACTCGAACCCCCGACCCCCTCGGTGTAAACGAGGTGCTCTAACCAACTGAGCTAAGCGCCCGAGAATGACTTCTCGACAAGCGGGAGTATCGACGGTTCGCGACTTTGTTTCAAGCCAACCTCATTTTACTCTATCGCAGATCGGAAAAATGAGATTCCACAACGGTAAAGTCGGTACGAACCGGCTTTTGATGCTCTCTTCCGTCGCTGACCAGCCTTCCTGGCAGGCAGAACTTAAGCCAGGCTCAATAGATTTTGGCCTTCAGGTATTGGAAAACGCTTTTGGGATTGGAGATTGATGGCAAGTAGCGGCCATCTGGTTGGCGACCAAAAGCTCCAGTGATCGTTTGCATAAAGGATCCGGAACCACTGTTCTGATCAGGACGATTCCGCGATGCGATTTGAGTGATACCGAAAACTCATTGCTTGCAAGGGTAGACAGCACGTTCAATCGCTGAAGCGACAGAATTCCGCAGACTGAAAAGCGTCGTCACGTAAGCTCGCGGCCAAAACGGAAGATCGATCGAGAAGGAATTCTCGCGGATGATTTGACACCAGCGTCCAAAAGTCACGCCCGTCAGGAGTTCCGGGCTGAGTCGCGTAAACAATCGACCTTGCCATGAAGTCTACGTCACGACCGCGTCCAGTTGAAAAGCGTTTGTAGAATCCGCCAATGAATTCGCGGATCGCAACGTCTCGGTCAATAATAACTTGAAACAAAAGGCTTTGCGATGATCTGGCTCCTCAGACGTGGATGGTCATGAATCTAGTCACGATCTTCCTTGCGATGGAGAAGCGGGGTGCAGGATCGGCACGGCAGTCACTGTCGCAAACATCGAAGATTCATCTGCTGTCGCGGGATATCACAAATGGGCGATCACTGAAAATCAATTGTCGATCTTCTTCAGTTCCTTAAGTTCGGCCATCGACTCGGCAAATCCTTTTCCGATGCCGCCGAGGATTTTCGCTGAACCAAGGTAATGGAACTCGAAATTTGAAATGCCCTTGTCGATCACAAGCCGCTCGCGCTCTGTGAGGCCGACTGTCAGCATTTTTTCCAATGTCGCCTTTGCTTCATCGGGTTTCAGATTTCCGTCGGCTGCAAGCTTCTTTGCCTGCTGTTTAATCGCATCTTCCTTTGCTTTTGCGACGGACAGCTCACGATCCCAGTATTTCTCAGTCAACATGGCGGCGACGTTGCCTTTGAATTCCGGCAGTTTCGCCGGTGCTGCCATCGCGTTGCGGAAATTCTGATGAGTCGCCTTGTATCGCTGCTGATCTGGCCCGTATTCATCAACTGGTCCGCCCACGCCAAGAACTCCGATGACGAATGGCAGTCTCGGTGTGTCCAGATCTCTTCGAACATCGCGGATGAAATGAGCCATCGCGTCGCTGTAAGCATCGTAACCACCAGGCATGTCTCGATTTTGATAGGTACCGGAGTCCACCATATCGTTCCATCCCTGGAGCCAGACAAAGCCAGCCAGGTCATATCCTTGAGTGGCATCGTAGTCCGGCACTACACGCTTGATATCGGCGAGCACGCTCTTCACATGTTCGAGCATCTGACGATAGTAAACACCTGTCGCAGATTCCTTCTCCGCCTTGATGGCATCAAAGTCCTTTCCCTGCTTTTTGAAAGCTGCAATTTGTGATTCAGCAAAAACATACGGCCCAGCGCTGGGCGAGCGAAAATCGGTATTCAGACTCTTGCCGCCCCAGGATGTCTTGATAATCAGGATCGGACCAGGAGTAAACTTTTCCATCGTGATCCCGAAGGTAAATTCAGGGCCGATTTTAGGACCGTTCTGACTCGCCCCAAACCCTGTGGTGAGTCTTCCAGTTTGTTCGTGTTCGGCGCAGCCAATCGACGAAATCCAAACTCGCTCACAGACTTTTGGCGAGCCGTCCGCATTCTGCATTTCAGCAAGCAACGGTTTCGTCGCCGGATCCATACCGATGTGCTCGATCGTACGAACATGCGCATGGCCTTGCATGTTCGACTGTCCGGCAAGTATGTAGACCTGCAACGGCTGCGCGTTTAAGGTACTCGGAAGCGATAGCAGCAAGGCGACAAACGGGATGTATCGTTTCATGGTCTGTGGGCTTCGTTAAGAATCTGATTGTTCGTTATCGCTAATTGCCTGTCATATTCGTCTGTATGCAGAATCAGCGATGTGTGACGAAACCTGATGAATCCGTCAAAGGCTTCGTCTTCAGCGTGTGATCTCAACAACCCGAGGACCAAGCACTTCAAATCGCGGTGCAACACCCAGTCCCGGTTGGTGGCTGGCTTCCATAAATCCGAGCTTTCGCTGCGGAGCGCCGCTGGCCGTGCTGACCGTGACATAGCTATTGAAATCCGTACTTGTGAAACGGAACTCTTCCGGCGTGCTATGCGCGAGATGCGCTATGGCGGCCGTTGTGATATCACCGCCCCAACTGTCTTCAAGTGTCATCGCGATTCCCATTGAAACGCAAAGGTCGCGAGCTTGTTTTGTCTTCGTCAGACCTCCGAGCTTGCTGATCTTCAGATTGACAACATCCATCGCGAGATCCGCTTTGGCTCGCACCAGCATATCGAGCGAATCGATGTTCTCGTCCAGCACAAACGGATGAGTCGTATTGCGCCGCACGGCAAGGCACTCTTCGTAGGTCAAACAGGGCTGTTCGATGTAAACGTCGATGTCCCGCACGGCTCGGACGACGCGCACTGCTTCGTGCTGTGTCCAGCCTGTATTCGCATCGGCGACAAGTCGATCGGTGGGTTTCAGCATCGCTCGCACGGCACGAATACGTTCAATATCGGTATCTGGATCACCGCCTACTTTGAGCTGAAACCGGGTATATCCTTCCTGACAATAGCCTTGGACATTCGTGGCCATCTGCTCCGGACCCTGTTGCGAAATCGCACGATAGAGTCGCACGCTCTCACCAAAGCGACCACCCATCAAAGTACAGACCGGCAGTTGAGTGGCCTTGCCAAGAATATCCCAACAGGCGATATCGATGCCAGACTTCACATACGGATGTCCTTTCAACGCCGCATCCATCCGATGATTCAGTTTCATGAGTTCGCGTGGATCAAAGCCGAGAACATGGGGGCCAAGTTCGCGAAGCCCGGCACGTACACCTTCGGCGTAGGCTGGCAGGTAGAACGGTCCCAAAGGACAGACCTCGCCGTAGCCAACGAGTCCGCAGTCAGTCTCCACGCCGACAACAGTACTGTCGAAGACTGAAACAGACTTCCCGCCGGACCACTTGTATGAACCTTCGAGTAACGGTAACTCGACTCGATGGGCAAAGATTCTTGCGATCTTCATTACGGACTAATCTCCTGAATGCTTGATGTACGTGAGGTAGGCATTCTAATCGCCATGATTGAAATTTTCCTGGCCCGGGAACGCGACAGATCGTGAATTTGCGCACAGAAAACCAGAATTGGGCGCACGCCTTACGGGACAGAATGGATAAATCGTCGCATTTCGAGTTATTCGTGATTGTTCATTGTGATGAGGGCGGCTGCCTCAGAATTAAACACGAAGCAACGCACTCAATTCGGTGCTGTGAGTCGGAATCTTTAAAACGTCTCCAGCATCGCATTAGAACGGCGCGGTTCAACGATGGAATTGAATGATGCGATTTGGGTGCAACCCGCCTGTTCGTAAAAATCTCAAATTATCGGTGAACCATTTCGTATTGCCACGCGTCTCAAAAGGCGACCAGCTGGCAAGAGTCCGTATGATCCATCGCAATTCTGGAGTTTCAGTTCAATGTGTTACTTGCGGTCAATTCTCATAAGCAAATCTCTGGGTAACGGGTGGTACACCGATCAGTTGGTGCGTTTCAATCATGGAATGTCGCTGCTCGCCCGGAGTATGCGCGGGTGACACTTTGGCGGTATTTGGAGACCAACTCCCAAAGCCCGGTGTCACTTCGACATCGGGCTTTTTTGTGCCTGTGTGAGATCGAGGCTGGCGGCTTTTGAACTGTTGGCAGCAATCTCTGAGCGAGTTTTTCCTGCGGTCCAAAGGCTGCGTTAAACCTCAACGGACCTCAACGGTCAGCGCCGACTCCTGATCACGGTCGCAAGGTCTGGCCGCTGAGCGACAGCGAAGAAAAAGGGCTTGGAGCGCGGTAATCGAACACAGTCGATTCCGTCCACGTCGACTTGAATGACATACACAGCGGGATCGAAGTGTTAGCGGCAGCATGCCTGGCTTTT